>JAGQGA010000279.1:2214-7075 GCA_020432595.1 Anaerolineales bacterium
TCTAACTCATATACATCACCAGCAGGAGACCCCAAAATAATCGTCAGAATGTCTCTGTTTTTGCTGTACCGTATTTCCATATGTTTACCTAAATCGTCGTTCGCGCCTGCTTGTTGTCTGGGGTGTGGGTCAGAAAGTCGTAGGCGAAACGGTTGCTGTAATCAGTGAGCAGTTGCTCGACGCGCTGGGCAGTGGGCGAGGCCAGCAACAGCCCAGCGTGGTACGCCTTGGGCAGCCGCCACTTGACCTCGGCATCTCCATAAGCGGCCATATCCGGCCACTCCTGGCGGGAAAGACAGGTGATAAGACCCGCATATTCCTGGCGATGATCGGGCAGTTGGTATTGTTCACCACGCAAATGGGCAATTTCCGTGCGGGCGGCCTCAGCCCACAGTTCAATGCCGGTGGCAGCCTTCACCATTTTGTCAATGTTGGCTCCGCCCACGCGAGCGGCCGTTTCTAGAAAATAGTAATTGTCCCCAGCGCGAATAAATTCGGTGTGGTTAACCCCGCGCTCCATGCTCAACGCCCGCAGCAAGTTGGCAACGTGGCCTTGCAACGCCCGCGCCTCCTCACCGTTGCGGTCAAGGGTACGGGTGACAAAAATGCCGCCGCCGCGCACCACCGACAGCGGCGGCGTGCCGTATTTGCTGGCAATGGTAAACACCTGCTCACCGCCCCAGGTGATGGTGTCTACGTGGTAAACATCGCCGGGGACAAATTGTTCGAGCAGGAAAAACGATTGCTGGTCGCCCAGTTCATCCAGCTTGCGCCAAACGGCTTCGCTATTTTCCATTTTTTGAATGCCCACACCACCCGCTTCGTGGCGGGGTTTGAGTACCCAGGGGGCGGGGACGGTTTCCATGAAGTGGCGTAGGTCGTCGTAGTTAAAAACGGCCGTAAATGGCGGCACTAAAATCCCGCTTTCTTGCGCCTGCTGCCGCATCGCCAGCTTGTCGCGGAAAAAGCGCACCTGCGTTTCCCCCATGCCACCTAGCCGCAAATGTTCGCGCAGCATCGCCGCCGTTGCCACATCGTAATCGTCCAGTGCCATAATGCGGCTTATCGGCTCTGAACGCATGAGGTAGCTAACGGCATTGCGAACGTGTTCATGAATTGCCAGATTAGGCATTCGGTAATGGGCATCAATAAGCTCCCACGGCCACGGTTTATCGGCATGTTCCTCGGCCACAAGCAGCAACACGCGGCAGCCTTGCCGCTTGGCCTCTTCAATAAACGGCACGCCTTTGTGCTCGCTTGCCAAACAGAGTATGGTTTCAGACACAGACAACTCCTTTATTGGGAAACTGTTTGTTAGACAGGATTAACAAGATTTGTACAGGATTCACTTGCTTGTGATCACGGCTGATTATAGCAAGGTTGAACCGATTCACTCAGACCAATCGGTGTCCACAGCAATGGCGCAGGCAACGAGTTCGGTGGCGGCCTGGGGGGCTTTTAACACCTGCATCATGTTGCCAGTGAGGTGTAGCTTGCGGAGCATGATGCCGCGAATGGGATCAAGCCTTTTTTGCAGCACTTCCTGCCAAATGGCAAGCGGCGCAGTGAGGGTGAAGGCAGGGGTGAAGCTGGCAACGTTGTCTACGGCGCAGGCGTGGTAGGCTTGGCCGTGGCGCAAATCAATGTAGATGATTTGTTCCTGGTGATTTTCGCCTTCAATAATAAAGTAAAAATCACCTTCCCAATTTTTGGCGGCTTCGGCATAACTGGGGCTGCTGTTGATTTCGGCCATTAAGGCTTTGGCCCAAGCGTCGGTGGCAAACGGAATGCTCATAGTCGTTCCTTTGGGTTGTTCTTGGATTTTAAACGGAAAAAAGATAGCACAGGGCTATGGTTTTGCCAATGTGACGCGGGAGACGGAGTGCGTGAACAACCTGCCGGAGAGTTTCACGCAAAGGCGCAAAGACGCAAAGAAAAACGGCGTATCTGGGTGACTTTGCGTGATCTTTTTAATCATTTGCCTGGCAAGCTGTTGGTAGACCCCAGGCAGCGGTGAGGAGAGCAAAGTTGACCCATAGCAGGAGACCAGGTTTGGCACCGAGGGCAAGGGCATCGGCAAGGCCGTAGATGTGGAGGGCGGCAAGATTGGCGAGGAGGCCGAGGATTAACGGCCGTTTCTCCCCCCCCCTCTTTCGCGCCATCTGCCAACCCAGCCCAGCCAGCAGCAGCAGCATTGCCAAATAGACCACCAGCCCGGGCAAACCCAGATCAAGGGCAACTTGGAGAAAAATGTTGTGGGCATGGGCAATGTCATAATCTGGCGGGACGGCAATGGGGTAGAGGCGTGGCCCAACGCGGCGGAAGCTGCCGAGACCGGTGCCGGTGAAGGGAAAGTCGTAAATGGCTCGGATGGCCCAGGGCCAAATGGTTTGGCGGAAGTTGAGGCTGTTGAAGGAGCCAACGGCCGTTTCCAGCGGCGGATTGAGCCACCATTCTTGCAGCGTTGCTGGGCCAATGAGAATGACGGCCAAGACGGCCAAAATTGCAAAGGCGGCCAAGCTGCCTAACAGCCAATGGCGCAGCCGAGAGGCGGGCAGCAATAGCCCCCAACCAACTAGCAGCAGCCCTACGCCGCCCACGGCTCCCACCCAGCCGCTGCGGGATTGGGTGAGGAGGAGGATGAGGGTGGTGAGGAGGAGGAAAACGGCCGTTAATGCCCGCCAACGCCCGCGCCAGCCCATGGTGAGTGCCAGCAGCAGCGGCCAGAAAAGCAGCACGGTAGCGGCCAGTTGGTTGGAGTGAGTGCCAAGTTCGGGGGTCTCGGGCAAGGACAGCAGCCTGGGGGACACGGTTTGTAGCACGGCGGTGATACCGGGAATCTTGAATAGCCAGTTAGTGCTGAGTACGCCCAAGCCTGTAAAGCCAAGACCCAAGAGGAGAAAAACGGCCGTTGCTTGCCACAGCCGAGCCTCTGAATCCACGGCCAATAACACGTACCGCCAGACGGCAAAACCCAGCAGCAGCCCGGTGGCTTTGGGCAGCGTCAGGTCGGGGTCGGCGGTGACGGGAATGGCGATGAGCCAGGTAAGGCTAAAGAGCAGGAACAGCAGGTTGAGCGGAGAAGAAGGAAGTTGAGGAAGAGTGCGCCAGAAAAACGGCCGTAGCCAGCCAAAGGCCAGCAGCAGCAGTGCCAGCAGCGTAAGCAGCGGCAGCACCGTAGGAAACAGCAAAAAAGGGGCGCAAAACACCAAAATGATGCTTTCGCCCCTCAGTTTGCTGGTGAAAAGTCGGGTTAACTCAGTAAGCACCGATGCCCCGCATCACCACCCAAGGGGTTTTGAGCAAAATGTAGATGTCCATCCACAGCGAATAATTTTGCACGTAGTAGATGTCATCTTCGGTATGCAAATGCAGTGGCTTATCGGCACGCCCGTTGACCTGCCACCAGCCGGTCATACCCTGCGGCACTGCCAGCCGTTTGTGCTGCCACGGCTCATATTGCCCCACCATCCAGGGGAGTTCGGGCCTTGGCCCAACGAGGCTCATATCCCCTTTCAAGACGTTGAGAAGCTGGGGCAGTTCATCCAGGCTGGTACGGCGCAACATGCGACCGACACGGGTAATACGGGGGTCGTCGGGGCATTTGTGAATGACCTGCCCATTGCCATTGACCTTGCTAACCTGTTTCTGCATGGCTTCAGCCCCTTCAACCATAGAACGGAACTTGTACATACCAAAAATACGGCCGTTTTCCCCCACCCGCTGCTGCCGAAAAAACACAGGTCCCGATGAATCCAGCTTCACGGCCAAAGCAATTAGCCCCAGAACAGGCAAAACCAACAACAGCGTTAATGTACCCAATACCAAATCAAAAATACGCTTCAGCAGCCGTTGCACGTCATTGAGTGCCGGATCACGTAAATTGATCATCGGCACGCCCCCAAAATCTTCCACAGATGCACGGTAAATTGCCAAACTAAAGTAGTCAGGCACAACCCGTACATTCACTGGTAAATCATGCAAGGAAAGGGTCAATTCATTGATCAAACCATAAGCACGCTGTGGCAGGGCAATGACTACATCATCAATGGTGTGCATCTCGACAACCTTGCGAACGTCCCGCACACCACCTAAAACGGCAACGGTTTCATCTTCAACATGTTCTGGCTCATTGTCCAAATAACCCAGAAATATCAGCCCCATCCACTGATTTTCCTTGATCATTCGCCCTACGCGCCGCCCTACTTCACCCGCGCCCACAATGAGTACGCGCCGTTCAACGGCCGCCAGCCGGCGCAGCCGAAACAATACGCGAGAAGCAATGCGCCAGCCAAGCAGCAGGAGCAGGTCAATGCAGACGAAAATAAAAAAGAGCCAGCGAGAAAAAGATTGATAGGTTAAGAAAAGGAGACCCGCGAAGACGAGAGCAGCTAAACCCGTTGCCAAGGTAACGCTTTGAAATTCATCAACGGCTTTATATAAATTTTTGGGGTCGTAGACCGAGGCTAATAAAAATGTAATTGCCCAGAGCAGTGGAATGGCAAGGTAATGAAACCAAAAGAGGTTTGTTTCCGAGGCAGGTTGAAAATCGAACCAAAATGGTGCAGATGCCGCCAACCATAAGGCAATTAGCGTTAGAATCATGTCCAGCGACATTGAGAGCAAGGCAAAGTTAACGCTAAAGCGCCGTAACATTATTTCCCTCCAAATTACGTTTTTGGGCTTTCAACACTTCTTCCGTCCCAGACGTGATAAAAAATACGTGATATCAGGCAATTTTAGCCGATTACTTAAGGGTATGGCTGTTACCTAAGGCACAGCTAGCTAAATAGCCAATACCCATGTAAGCTTTGTGCTACAAACAACCTCACAATTCTATAATGAGTCTATAATTACTGGC
>JAGQGA010000027.1 GCA_020432595.1 Anaerolineales bacterium
CCTGTGGTAAAGGCAGTTGCCAGCAACTTGCCAGCGTAAACAGGGCGGGTGGCTTTCACGACATCGCCGTCTACCTCCAGAGCCACCGCGTCGGTAACAACACCGAGATCGAGGTCAGTGGCAACCCAGGCGGCCACATCGCGGCCACGGGTGGAGCCGCCAATGATGAACGCGGCTGGTTCGTGTTCTTGGATTTGTGCCACCAGCAGCGGCCCAACGGCCTCGATGCGGCTTTTGTCCAGCGTTTCGTCATCGCAGCCAATCACTTCATCACAACCGAGATCAAAAGCGGCCGTGGCGATGTCGGCGACGTTGTGGCCGAAGACGATGCCGACCAAATCTTCGCTCAGTTCATTGGCAACCATGCGGGCTGCCCCAATTGCTTCTTTGCCGACGGCAATAATTTCGCCGCCGCGATTTTCTACCCAAACCCATACGGCACTCATATCACTTTCTCCTCAAACAGTTTGTCTACCAGAGCGGCGACTTTTTCTTCGACGGAATCCCCTTCGATGATTTCTACGCTGCCTTCGCGGGCGGGGATGGTATAGACATGGCTCCAGTCGGCCTGGCTGGCACCTGCGCCCACACCGCCACTGATGTCGAGGTCGGCGGCAGACCAGGTGGGAATGGTGGCGCGGTTGGCTTTGCGAATGCCCATGAAGGAGGGGTAGCGGGGTTCGTTGATTTCTTTGACGACGCTGATGACAACGGGGAGATCAGTGGTGACGGTTTCTTTGCCATCTTCCAGCAGCCGTTCCAGGGTGATGGTGTGGCCTTTGATTTCTTTGATGGCGGAAACGTAGGTGACGGGGGTCCAGCCGAGCTTGCGGGCGACCTGAACGGGGGTTAGGCCGGTGTCGCCGTCAATGGCCTGCTTGCCGAAGATGACAATTTTGGCTCCATCAATTTTTTCGAGGGCGGCGGCCAAAATGCGGGCAGTGCCGAGGGTGTCGGAACCGGCAAAGCTGGGGTCGGAAACCAAAATGGCTTCGTCACAGCCCATGGCGAGACAGGTTTTGAGGGCTTCCTGGCTATCGGGGGTACCCATTGTGAGGGCGATGGCCTGGCTGGCCCCATGATTTTCTTTGACACGAATCGCTTCTTCAACGGCGTATTCGTCCCAGGGATTGACAACGTTGGGCTTGCCGCCCGAATCTTCCCAGCTTACTGCGCCATTGTTGACGGAGAAAACGGCCGTTGTGCTGGGTGTTTGTTTGGTACAAACGACGACCTTCATCTGATTTACCTCCAAGGAAATAGTCGAAAGAGTTATAAACACGTTTGACGAGATTGACGAGAGAAAACCCATCCTGTAAATCTGGCAAACCTTGTCAGAACTCTACATTGTCATAAGCAACGGTATCTATGCCAGCAGCATTGGCTGGCAAGCATGTCGTTGGCTGTACGTAAAGGTGGGTGGCTTACTTTGGAAACAGAATCCTTGCAAACCTTGATTGTGTTGGTTCAATCACCCAAAATTATAATGCCGCACTGCGTTATGGGCAAGACGATGGGCTGATGCTAATTTGTCACACTCACGAATGCCCCAGTATACTGGGGGCTGATAAGGAGGCTTTGGTTTGCAGATGAAAAATAGCGCATTGTCAGACAAAGTGATGGTTTATGGTCATGCCACATGCCCACAAGTGGGGCCAGTGCGGGGGCTGCTGCGGCAGGCGCAGGTGGCGTTTGAGTATGTGGATATTCACAAAGACCGCGAGGCGGCTGCCCGCGTTCGTGCCATTAACGATGGCATGGAAAGTGTGCCCACGCTCGTTTTTCCCGATGATTCGACGTTGACAGAGCCGACGGCCAGCGAACTGACGGCTAAGTTAGAGTCTATGGGATATGAAGTTGGGCTGCTGGGCTGGCTGATTGGCAACAGTTTTTATATTTTGATGGGGGTTGTGATTTTGATTAGCATCCTGCGTTTTTTGGGGGTGTTTTGAAAATGGGACGTGGATATACAGGAATGGATGTGTGAAAGAGGGCGTATGCAATACGCCCCTACCGTTGGGGGTGCAAGGCAAAGATAAAAACGCCGTTGTGATGATAGATTAGGGTGAGGTGGGGATTTTGGGCGAGGGCGGCGGGGTCAAAAAAGCCGCCCCGCGCCCCGACAAAGATGTGGGTGTACCCCTGCTGCGCTAGCCAGTCGGCGCGTTCGGGGTTGTGCCAGTCGGTGATGGAAACGGCCGTTTCGTTAAACGCAATAATCGCCTTAAACAGCTCCACATTGTAGATATAGTCAATCGGCGGCGTGCTGGTTTGCCGCCCGGTAATGGGCAGCAGCCACGCCCCGCCGTCGCTGGCGGCCCAGGTGCTGCCCAGCCAGCGCCAACTGCTCACCGCCAGCCGCGCATTGGGCGGCAGGTTGTTGTTGACCCAGGCAATGGCGGCTAAATCATCGGGCTGCCCCAAAATGGTTTGCGGATTCAAAATGGTAATTTGCTGGTGCAGGCCAAAGAGCAGCAGCGGGGCAAGGGCTAGAGCCAGCCAAAGCTGCCCGGCCAGTTGCAGCCCCCAATGATGCCGCCGCCACCAACGCCAAAATCGCGCCAGGGGCAGGGTGAGAAAAAGGGCGAGAGGAACAAAGAGGGTGATATACATGCTGTTGGTGTTAACAACGGCCGTTTCTGGCAACCCCAGCTTTTCCCCACTGAGCAGCACAAAAAGCAACGCCACCCACGCTGCCAGCGTCAGCGGTAGCAACGCCCACTGTCGCTGCCGCCGGGAGACAAGGGCGGTGATGATGATGAGCAGCAGCAAAACGGCCGTTGCCCACAAATAATACCGTTCCCAGCCCACGGTAATGTAGCTAGTGGGAAAGCTGTTGTAACCCGGAATTTGGATGTCAAACTGGCTGGCTGGATTTGCCATACGCCATAGCTGCCACAGCCGTACCCCCACTAGCAGCAGCGTCAATCCGCCCGCCGTTGCCAGCGCGACTGCGCCACGCCACCAGCACCGCCGCCCCAAATTGGCAAAAACGGCCACCAGCACAAAGGGCAGGTAGAAGATAAAAACGCGGAAGTGCATGAGAAACAGCCCGGCGGCCAGCAGCCCCACCAGCCACCATTCCTGGTGCCACCATGCCCAACGCCACTGCCGCCGACGCAGCAGCAGCCAAGTGATTGCCAGCAGCACCGGCATGATGAGCATGGCCGTAAGCTGGGTGAAACGCCCCCAGGTGGCGTAATAGGCGGGGAAAAAGAAGGGGAAGGCGACCAAAAAGGCGGCAAACAATCCTGCCCCGCGCTGGCGCGTCAGCAGCCAAACGGCCGTATAAAGCATGAGCGGCATGAGGCCGTTGAGCAGTTGCCCCAAATAGAGCAGCAGTCGCGCCAGCGGCCAGTTGGTCATCAACTGCAAGCTGCTGGCGATGGTGTGGAAGCCAAAGTGGTAGGGAAATTGGTCAACGGGCAGGTAGGGGGCATAGGTGGTGGGGGTTTGGCCGTTGGCGGTCATAACGGCCGTTATTAACCCATGCCGACTGGCATCCACCCACGGCGCAAAGGCCACATCCCGCACCGCCAGCAGCCGCACCGCCACCGCCACCAACAGCAGCAATATCAACACCCCTGCTCCCTTGCCCCTCTGCTCCCCCGCTTTCCAACTGCGCCACCATTGCCACAAAACCACCCCCCAGCCAACCACAAGCAGCAACCACAGCGACCACCCCGCCCAGCGGCCACCGGCCAACGTCAACCAATACCAGAGCAGCGGCCAGGTGGAGAGGCCGAGGGCAACGGCCGTTCCCCACGTGGCCCCTGCGTCCATGCTGCGCCAGCGGGGGGCCAGTTGTAGCAGCAGCAGCCCCGGCAGCGGGATAAAGAGCAGCGCCAGCAGCAGCAAGGCTCCCTCATAAAAAAAGGTGGTGGCAAGATAGCGCAGGGCATCGGACAGGGTAAGCTGGTAGCGGGTGGTGAAGCGGAGTTCGTGGGCGTTGGTGCTGGGAACGGCCGTTTGCAGCACCCCACCCTCCATCTGCAATTCTCCGTCATCATACACGTCGAGCGTGTAGCCCCAGGCCGAGAGGGTGTTGCTGTCGTTGCCCAGCAGCCGCAGCGTGTAGCGGCGGCCGGCCGACTGTCGCTGCAAAGGCACGGCGAGGGTCAGCGTTTGGTTGTGGTCAAGCTGGCTGGTGGGGTAGGTTTGTTCGGCAATGATAGTGTTGCCATCGTCACGAAGCTGGAGGGAAAAACGGCCGTTTTCCCCGTCCACCTTCTCCCCATACCGCACCACCATCACCTCCACTTCGCGCAGCCCGTTCCAGCGCGGCACAAAGCTTTGGCTCACAGCCACGTCGTTGCGCGGTGTAGGCAGGGCAATGTCAAGCCGGTGCTGGTTGATGTCGGTGGCGAGGATGGGGGGGAAAACGGCCGTTTGTTTCCACAACAACCCCACCACCGCCAGTAGTCCCACCAATGCTGCCAGCCACCACCCATATCGCTCTACCCACTGCTTTATCATTTGGCTGATACTAATGCGAAGCGCTCCAGACGGCAACCGCTTCCGAGCAGGTCATAAATTCAACTCCGGCGTGGCCGCGCATAAACTGAATGAGCCGTTCCAACATGCGGATGCGTGGATGCCGGCCGATCACCTGTGGGTGCATCGTCAAACAAAAAACTCCTTGCTCCTCATACGCCCCCTCAAACTCCTCCGACCACAGCTCATAAATCCTGGATGGGTTCGAAATGCCAGCCCCGTTGTCCACAATTTCAAAATGGATGAAGTCATCTAGCAGCCAAGAAATCGGGATTTCCACCAGCCCTGGACTGTCGTTGCTGTCGCCAATGCGGTAAAAGTGGTAGTCGTCGCCCATCAGACTGCTCTCATAGGCAAAACCAAACTCCTTGAATAGCTCAATCGAATGGTTGCTTAAATCCCAGGCGGGTGAGCGATACCCCATGGGACGAACCCCGGCCACCCGCTGCAACGCATCCATCCCCTTTGCCAACTGCTCCCGTTCCTCCTCATAGCTCAACTTGAGCGGGCTGATGTGGGTGTAGCCATGATGCCCAATTTCATGGCCGCCCGCCAACATTTGCTGGATGATGTCGGGATAGCGTTCCACGGTTACGCCCGGCACAAAAAAGGTGGCACGGATGTTGTAACGTGCCAGCAGCTTCAAAATGCGCGGCACGCCCACCTGCGCCCCATACTGCCCCTGTGAAATGGGGGTGGGCGAGGTCAGGCCACGCGCCTCCTTGCTCGATTCAGCGTCAAAATCAAAAGTAAGTAAAACGGTACAGCGTGCGGAACTCATCTCTTCATATCCTTTCCCGTTCGTAAGTAAGCCAGGAACGGGGTAAAAATCAGGCTTGTCGTTTACAATTTTGTCCAATGCGCGGCGAATGGGCAATCAAGTGGCGAGATTCTTACGCCCATCCGTGTTCGTCCGTGTTCGTCCGCGTCCCATTTTACAAGGAGTTGTTTGATGATTGAGTCAGCGATTAACGATTTACTAGCCCTTTTACCTATTCCCGGTCCCCCAGCGCAGGAGCGCGAGGTGGCAGATTTTTTGCACCAGACCTTTGTGGCGATGGGCATTCCCGACGAGCAAATCCAGTACGATAACGCCCAGGCGCAAAGCGAGTATGGGGGCAATGTGGGCAACATGATTGTGACAATTGCGGGGCGGCTGCCCGGTGCACCGCTGATGTTTAGCACCCACATGGACACCGTGCCAGACTGTGTGGGCTGCCAGCCTCGGCTGGATCGGGTGGGCAACCGTATTATCAACGATGCGCCAACGGCGTTGGGTGGGGATAACCGGGCAGGGTGCGCCATTTTGGTGACGCTGGCGCGGGAGATGATGACGCTGGATGGCAACCACCCGACGATTGTGCTGGTCTTTTTTATTCAGGAAGAGGTGGGGCTGGTCGGGGCGCGGGGGCTGGACACCAGCCTGTTGGGGGCGCAACTGCCGGAGATGTGTGTAAATTTGGATGGGGGACGGGTGGAGGAGGTGGTAACGGCCGTTATTGGCAGTCAACGTTTTACCATAGACATCACCGGGGTGGCAGCACACGCCGGGTCACGGGTGGCCGAAGGGGTTTCCGCTGCCGTCATCGCCAGCAAAGCGATTGCTGAACTGGCTGAAGGGGGCTGGCATGGTCGCATTGAAAAGCCGGAAGGGCGCGGCACTTCTAACGTGGGTATCGTTCAGGGGGGCAAGGGGAGCAATGTCGTCATGCCCGCGCTCCACATTTTGGCCGAAGCTCGCTCCCATGACCCCGCCTTTCGTCGCCGGATTATTGAGACGTGGCAAGAGGCGTTTCGCCGAGCGGCCGGCAGCGTTACCAACATTCACGGGCAGCACGGGGCGGTGGCGTTTGGCCCTGGTCCCACCTATGAGGCGTATGCCCTGCCCGACGATGCGCCGGTGGTGCAGTTGGTGCATCGAGCGGCGGATCGGATTGGGCTGCCGATTAAGCTGGTGAGTGATGACGGGGGGATGGATGCCAACTGGGTGGTGGCGCACGGGATTCCCTGCGTGACGCTCAACATCGGCCAGCGGGACATCCACACGCCGGGTGAGTGGATTGACCTGCGGGATTTTGAGTGGGCGTGCCGCCTGGTGGTGGCGATTGGGACGGGGTGGTAGAGACAATGCCGGCCGTCTCGCCCGTGTGTGACCCGCCTATGATCTGGTTGGGAAGGCAGGGCGAGGCGGTGCGGTGGGTGGGGGTGTCTGTTCATCTTGCATTTATCCGCACCGCCGCGCCCCTACCGGACGGGTGGGTGGCGGGGGTTAGGGGGACAGGGCTTGGAGGATGGCGCGAACCATGTAGGCTTCGTCATATGCAAGCGGGTCGCGGAGGGGGGCGAAGTGGCGCTCCCCGGCGAGGATGCGGCGGAGGGCGGCGGCGAAATGCCCCCGACCTGCTTCTTCAAGCTGGGGCAAGAAGGCGGCGACGGCCTGCTGCGCTTCGGGGCTGCCCTGGGCGGCGGCAATGACGGCCTGGCTGACCTGCCCTGCCCACGACGGCAGTTGGTACACGGCCCCGGCAAACTGGGCAAAGCTGTCCTGCTCCTTGTGCCGCCACACTACCGCCTCCGCTCCCTTTCCCTGCGCCAGCAGGATGTTGGCTAAAGTGTTGTAGCTTTTCCACGGCTCGGCCGACAGATCCAGCGTTTCGTCAATGGCAACGGCGCGCCGCGCCTGTGTTTCTGCTTCCGCCAGCCGCCCCAACTGTAGGTAGAGGTTGGCAAGGTTGTTAATCGTATTTGCATTCTGCGGGGCAAATTGGTCTTTCAAGGCTTGTGCCTGTAAATACCAGCGTTCGGCGTCTAACGGCCGTTCCGCCCCCTCCGCCACCCTTGCCAACTGATTACACGTCTGCGCTACCCCCAGCCAATTCTGCTGTGCCTCCTCAATCTTCAAGCTCTCCCGATAATGCTGCTCCGCCGCCTCCCACTGCCGCGCCTGCTGAAACACCCTCCCCAACTGATGCCAGGCCACCGCCTCCATCTGCGGTTCGTTGAGCCGCTGGAACGTTTGCAGCGCCTCCCGATGCCGCGTCACCGCCGTCGCCAAATCCCCCCGCTGCATCGCCACCGTCCCTAACTGCCCTAGCTTCACACCTACGCTGCGGTAATCGTTCGCCTCCCGCGAAACCTTTAGCCCATTTTCATATGCCTGTTCTGCCTCGTCGAACTGTCCCAAGCTGAGGTGGTTGCCACCAATATCTGTATAGACACGCCCCACCATCTCCTGGGCATCTTTATTCCCTGCCTCCGCTAACTGCTGGAAGCCAGCCAGCGCCGCCCGCAGCGCGGCCAGCGCCGCCGTCGGCTGCCCCTGATCTGCGTGGGCACGCCCTAAGCTGAACTGGGTGAGGGCGATGTCGTAGGCGGCATCATAGGCGGCGTGGTTGAGGCGGGTGAGCAGCCGCTGCCAAAGCTGCTGCGCGGCGGCGGCCTGTCCCTGCGCCAGCAGCGCATCGCCACGTTGATCTTCGCGTCTGAATTGGGCTTGGGTTAAACGGCCGTCTTCTCCCCCTAAATCCAGCTTCGCCACCTCCGCTTGCAGCACCGCCAACTCCCGCCGCCGTCCAAAAACAGTGAGAAAACGGCCGATATACTCGGCAAAGTTCACCGCCTCCTCCACCGCCCCCGCCGCCACCGCCAGCCCAAAGCCGCGCCGCAGGTTGGGCATCTCCCGCCACGCGATTGCTCGCGCCTCATGCGGGTTTTGGGTGTCGGATTCGTACAAATAGCGGGAGAGGCTGTAATACACCTGCCAAAAGCGGCTTTCCAGCGCCGCCCGTCGCTCTGGGGCAAGCTGGTCGGCCAAATAGGGGAGCAGCGTGGGGTGAAAGCGCAGGAAGGGGGTGGTGATCCCCGGCAGCGTCTCCGCCGTCAGCAGCGCCGCCTGCTCCAGCTCCGCCCGCGCCGTTTGCCACAGCCCCGCCTCCATCTCTGTCACCAGCAATAAATATTCTTCAAACACGCTCCCCTCAAACACCGCCAAATCGGGCAGGGCTTGGCGCGTCGCCTCCCCTAGCCGCCGCAGCGAAAATTCAAGCGACACCAGCAGGCTTTCGTTGCGCTCTTGGGCGTTGCCATCCACAAAACCGGGCAGCAGGGCTTCAAACTGGTCGGTTAGCTCGGCCAGCGTGTAGTTGGCAAGCTGCGGCAGGACCAAATTGAGCGACAGCGGGTGGCCGCCCAGCCGCTCCAGCAGCGTTTCCAGCGCGGCGCGGGGTGCCCGTTCACGGGGAATGCCCCTGGTATCCAGCACCGCCCCCGCCAGTGCCAGTGCATCGTGCCGCGCCAGCCCCCCCAGCCCCACATGGCGGCACCCCTGCCCTGGGGCAAAACGGCGGTCGTTAAACCTCGTGTCTCGCGTCGTCACCAGCACGCAGCTCCCCCGGTACGCCCCACCGTTTACCGATAACCGCTTACCGCTTACCGAACCTCCCGTCCACTGCCACACCGCATCCAGCACCTCCCGCACCTCTTCCGGCGGCATTTCCGGCTTCTGCCCCAGCACCGATTCAAAGTTGTCGAGGATGATGAGGGCGGGTTTGTCGCGCAGCAGGGCGGCGACGTTGGCAACGGGGTCGCCTTCGCGCACGGCAAAGTTGGGGTCGCCGCTGACCCGCTGCCCCACCCAGGAGCAAAGCTGCGCCAGCGAACCGCCGTGTTCAAAGAGGATAAAGACGGCCCCGCCGGGAAAACGGCCGGTTTGGCTAAACCAATGCCCCGCCTCGGCCGCCAGCGTCGTTTTGCCCAGCCCGCCAAAGCCGTGGAGCACCACCAGCGGGTAGCGGTGGAAAGCCCGTTCCAGCACCAGCATCTCCCGCGAACGGCCGTGGAAGCCGTGGTTCGGCGGGGCTGGCAGCGCTCCGGGCAGGGCGGCGGGGGTGGCGGGTTGGGGCGGCGGTGGCGGGGCGGCAGTCTGGTCAAACAGCACCGGGTCGGCGGCCCGCTGGTAAAGGGCGGGTAAAAACCAATCGCGCAGCTTCACCTGCTCTTCGTAGGGGTTGCCCTCCTCATCGCGGCGGGTGACGGTGTGGCGGTTGGTGTTGGCAAGCAGGGCAAAACGGCCGTTGTCCACCGCCTGCCCCACCGTGGCTCCCGTCGCCAGCCCGCCGTAAAAGGCGGCGACAAACTTTTGCGCCGCCACCACCAGCACCGAATAGTTCATCGCCAGTACGCTGCCCACCCCGGCGCGAATCAGCCGCGCCGCCACGCTGGCGTAGGGGTTGGCCTCCTCCTGCTTGCCGCTTTGGCAGGCGTTGAGCACCATTAGCGGGATGCGCTGCTGCTGGAGCAGCGTGCCGATCTGGTCGGCATCTACCAAATCTCCTTGGTGGTTGTCGTCCTCAAAAAGGAGGTAGCCCAGCCCCTGCTGCCGGTCATAAACGCCGTGGCCGTCAAAATGCACCAGGTGAACGGGGGGCTGGCGGCGGTCGCGCAGCCGGCTGGTGAGCGCGGCCAGCGTCGGCGGGTGGAGAAATTCAACCACCACCTGCCCGGCCAGCGTTTCCAGCGCCGCCAGCAGGGGACGGGAGACGGCGCGGGGGTCAATAAAGCCGCCGTCGTCGGGGCGGGCAACAACGACCAGCAGCCGCAGCGGCAGGGTGAGGGGGCGGGTGGGGGCGGCGGTGGCCTGCTGCAACCGCCGCCGCACGCTGATGCTCTGGGCAAAGAGGTGGCCGCTGTCGTCGGCCAGCAGCTCCCAGGGAAGGCGCAGGACGCGGGGGTCGGTGGCGTCAATGGTGAGCAGCTTGTCGCCGGGGGCATCTACAAACTGCTGCCAGAGCCGCAGCCCGGCTTCGTTGGTTAGCACCCGCTTGCGGAGAGCGTTGCCCCACCCTTCCAGCTTTTGCTCCACCCGCTGGGCGCGGTCGCGCTCCACGACCGTGGGCCAGTCGCTGTAGAGTTCGAGGTACCAGTGGATTTCGGCCAGGGCAGCGTCGTCGAGCGGGGGGATAAATTCGGCGGGGTCGGTAAGGGTTCCGTTATCGGGGCGGAAGAGAGAGACGTGGATGGGGGCGGCGGTGTTGTCGTCGGCGTTGCCGTCGCCGTTGCTAGTGGTGGTAAAGCGGAAGGAGAGTTCGATCATGGGTTTGTCCATTAACATAAAATTATGGTAGGGGCGGGATGACCGGGGTTGATGCAGGCCACGCGGTTAGCGTTGTCTCCCGGTCGTCTCGCCCGTGTGTTACCCGAAGAAGGGCTTGACGGGGCAAGGAAAGGGCGAGACGGTGCGGTGGTTAGGTCGTCTGTGCACCAGGCGTCAATCCGCACCATCCCGCCCCTACATGACGTTTTATAGGTGCATGGGCAGGTTGAAGTTGAGCTGGCTGTTGGCGGTGTCGGGGGTGAGGAGGCGGGAGAGGCCAAAGCGGTTGGATTCGACGGTGGCGAGGAGGGCGAGCTTGAGGCGGAGGGCGACGGCGGCGGCGGGGAGGCTGGCGACGAGGTAGACGCTTTGGGTGCCGAGCAGGGGCTGGGTGTCGTGGCGGCTAAATTGCCAGTAGGGGTTGTCTTCGCCGAGGCCAAAGGCCTGGATGGTGGGGTAGGCGTTGTGGTGCTGAATCTCCACGCTCGCTTCGCCCGCTTCGATGCCGCTGCCGTCGGCAAATTTGAAGGAGGGGGCGAGCTTGATGGTGAATTTACCCTGCTCCTCGGCCAGCTTGCGCTGCGGCAGCAGGTCGTGGGCCAGGGCGCGGCCGTCGCTGCCGATGGGGCGCATTTCGGCGATGAGGGTGGCCTCGCGGTAACGCTGCCCGGCGGCGGGCGGGTGTAGGGTGCTGTCGAGACGGATGAGGGTGTGCAAACGGCCGTTTGCCGGGGCCGTCCATTTTGTTCCCGTCAACGCTTCCAACGCTTGGGGTGTCCAGTGGGCGGGTTGGCCCAGGGTGACTTTGGTCGCGCCGTCGCTGCTGCCGTAGCGTTCGGTGCTGCTGCTTAACTCGCCTTCCCAGGCGATACGCTCTATGGTTGTGGGGGTAATTAGTGTCGGCACAGGCATGTCCTCGCTTTTTATAAGGACATTATGGGGGAAAGAACGGCCGTTCGTCAAGAAGGGCAGGGAATTTTACGCAAAGGCATAAGGACACACTGGCTCCGAACTGCGGGTAATACAATCTTCCAATATCACCGGACGATCCCTGTCAAAGGTTTTGTCAACTGATGTCTAATTGAAATTTGATGGCTTCTATGATTTGACTTCGCAATGTCGGGTTTGTTAGTTCCCCGTAATGTTGATCAAGGCGTAATTTGTCAATAGTTCGGATTTGGTAGCATAGAGCAATTGAATCAACCTTCAAACCCGCTGCACCCGCAGGAAGCAACACCTCGTTTGGATAAATAATGCGTTCTTCACTTTTGCGCGAAGTTAACGGCACAATATTAACAACCCGCAATAACTGGTTGACCTCTTCACGGCTAACAACAAGCACAGGTCGTCTGCCAGCCTGCTCTGAGCCTTTCGTGGGGTCTAACGAGGCCAGAAAAACATGCCATTGGTAGGTCATTGGCTTGGTTCCCACCATTCACTGTCTAATTCAGCAAAATCCGCCATCGTTTCTTCAAGGTCGTCCAAGAAAAGGGGGTCTGTGACGGCCTGTTTTAGCAAATGGAGCTTGTCCTCGTGAGATGGCGATGGCACGGATTTTTTGCGTAACAAATTTTCGACAAGTCTGTATTCCTCAATGGGCAAAATAACCCCAACCAGCTTGCCTTCCTGGTCTGTAATAAATTGTCGCTGAAGCTGTAACATGCGTCTACCTCACCATTGTTAAGTTGCTCACATTGTATCATAAATTGTTATGGGCTGAGGCGAGGGCTTTTAATTGGCAGCAGACTGGAGAATTTCGCACATAGGTTAAGGTTAAGGCCGTTTTTCCCCAGCCACCACGCCACCAACCCCATGCCCAGCCCGATTCCCAATGGAAGCCCGACAAACAGCCCCGCCAACGCGCCCACCAAGTCGGCCACGTTTTCATTCTATCACAACCGACACCTGCACCGGGTTGCCGACAAAATTGCCGTCTTGCCCCACCAGCACCAGGCGGATGGTGTAGGTGCCGGGGGGGAGGGAACCGGCCTGGAGGGTTTCGAGGGTGCCGTTGGTGACGGGCTGGCTGTGGGTGCTGCCGAAGGTGGTCCAGGCGGTGGGAGAACGGCCGTTTCCAATCTCCAGCTTGTAAAACGCCACCACGTTGGGGTCAAACTGCGCCGTGCCCTGCACCGCCACCGTGCCGTCAAGCGTGGCTCCAGAGGTGGGGAAGGTGATGTTGAGGCTGGTAGATTGGCTGGGGGCGGTGTTGCCGCTGTTGCTGCTGGATTGGGTTAACGGCCGTTCGGCCGGCACCACCGCTTCCACCACCTGTAGCGGGCAAACCGTGGGCGGAGCCATGCGGTAGCCACTGCCACGCGCCCACAGTCGCGCCCGCACCTCGTCGGGATAGTAGGGGGGAATGGGTAGATAAAGCCGCTGCGCTACCGCGTCGGCATTGCGCGAACGGTTAAAGACGCATTCGGTGGGCTGGGGAGGCTGGGTGCCATCGGGCAAGGCCGCCTGCGCTACCCGCGCTGCATCTTCGCCGCCAAGGGGCAGCGTTCGCAGTGTCCACGCCCCCAAATTACTGCCAGTGTCGGGGGCGTAGCCGATGCGCGGAATGCCGTGAACGGGGACAGTGGCGAGAAAGAGGTCGTTGCGGCTGGCGGTGCAGCTTGTGCCGCCGGTGCCTTGCGGCAGGCAAACCGGCCGTTCGACGACGTTGGGTGCCCACAAAAATTCGGTGGGCGGCATTTGGCCGTTGACCATCAGACTGGTTTGCAGCCGAGGTGTGGCGTAAATCCCCTCAATAATGCGTCGCCACACCGGTGCTGCGCCGCGCAGCCCCGATGAATCACGCATGGGGTGGCCGTCGGCGTTGCCCATCCACACCCCCACGACCACGCCCGGGGTGTAACCCAGCGTCCAGTTGTCGCGGAAATCGTTGGTGGTGCCAGTTTTGGCGGCGGCTGGGAAGGGCAAATGGAGGGCGTTGTTGACCCCCATGCCGGGGATTCGCGCTTGGTCGTCGTCCAAAATGTCGGTGATGATGGTAGCAATGCCGGGGTCGAGCGCCCGCGTGGGGGGCAAGGGGTTGGGCGGCTGTTCAAAGACAACGTTGCCCCGACTGTCGGTAATGCGGAGGACGCTGGTAAGCTGGGGCTTTTCCCCCATGTTGGCAAGGGTGGCAAAGGAGTGGGTCATTTCCAGCAGCGGCACTTCGCCGCCGCCCAGAGTGACGGCCAGCCCATAGAAGCCGGGGGTTTCGCGCAGCGATTCGATCCCCATTTTGTGGGCGGTGCTGATCATGGCGGGTACGCCGATGTCGCGCAAAAGCTGGATGGGGGGGATGTTGTAGCTGTTGGCGAGGGCATCACGCAGGAGGAGGGGGCCGCGAAAACGGCCGTCGTAGTTGCGCGGACGCATCGTTTGACCGTTACCCAAGTCCAGTTCAATCGGCACGTCCCAGAGAATATCGGCCGTTGACCAGCCCCGTTCCAGGGCGGCGGCGTAGGTGATGGGCTTGATGCTGCTTCCGGGCTGGCGCGGCTGCAGGGCGATATTGACCTGCCCATCAATCCCCTCATTAAAATAGTCGAGGCTGCCGACCATTGCCAAAATTTCCCCCGTTTTCGGTTTGAGGACGACGACGGCGGCGTTGCTGACATCGTTGGCGGTGGCGCGGGCGGCCACTTGCTCCCGCGCCGCCTGCTCGGCCAGCTTGTGGATACCTAAATCGAGGGTGGTGGTGATTTGCCAACCGCCGCGCACTAGGGCATCGGGACCGTAGCGGCGTTCGAGTTCGTTTTGCACGTAGAGGACAAAGTGGGCGGCTTCGAGGGTGGTATTGGCGACCTGATCTTGGACGTTGATGCGGGGCTGGAGGCGCAGCGGTGCGCCTTTGGCGACTTCAGCGGCGATGTAGTCAATCATCCCTTCGTCGAGCATGAGGTCGAGAATAAAGGCTTGACGGGCTTTGGCGGCTTCAAAGTTGGTGTAGGGGTCGAGTTCCAGCGGCGATTGGGGCAGCCCGGCAAGAAAGGCTGCTTCGCCGAGGGTGAGGTCGAGGGCGGGTTTGCCAAAGTAGGTTTGGGCAGCGGCTTCGATGCCGTAGGCGAGGTTGCCGTAGTAGATTTCGTTGAGATACATCTGCAAAATCTCGGGCTTGGTGCGCTGTTGGGTCATGATGAAGGCGAGAAAGATTTCGCGGAATTTGCGGGTGTAGCTGACGGCGGTGCGCTCTTCGTAGCTGAAGACGATGTGGCGGACAAGCTGCTGGGTGATGGTGCTGGCCCCAACAGGACGGCCGTTTTCGCGGCGAAAGTTGCCAATGAGGGCGGCAACGATGGCGGCGAGGTCAATGCCGGGGTTCGTCCAAAAGGTATCGTCTTCGGCGGCAATGGTGGCATTACGCACCACGTCAGGGATTTCGTCATAGGCGAGCCAGCGTCGCTTTTCGGTGGTGTGGAGTTCAAACAAAAGCTGGCCGTTGCGGTCAAAGAAGCGGGGGGTGCCGCCGGCACCGGAGCCGCGATAGGTGGCAACCTGGTCAATGGCGCCGCGCAGTTGGATGCTGAGGAGGAAGTAGGTGGCGATGAGGAGAAAAACGGCCGTTATGCCTCCCCACAGCACCACTTGCAGCAGCCAGCCCATCACCCGGCGACAGCCGCCAGGCTTGGGCGGTGGCTGCTGCTGTGGCTCCCGCCCCCGATACTTTTCCAGAAATTCTAGCTGATAGCCACCATTGCTCATGGCGTTATGGTATGCGAATTTAGAGAATGTTCAAGGGGGTTGCCATAATGATGCAAAATCTGGTACAACCATATGGGGTGCTTTTCGTATACTTCACTGTAACCCATTCTCTTATCAACTGATTAAAAACACGGAGCATAAAGCATGAATAGTCACGTAGTTGATTACAAAATTTTTGGCGACGATTTGCAGTTTGTGGAAGTAGAGCTTGATCCGCAGGAAACGGTGATTGCCGAAGCCGGGGCGATGGTCTACATGGAGTCGGGCATTGAATTTAACACCCGCATGGGGGATGGCTCGAAGCCCAGCCAGGGTTTTCTGGGCAAGCTGGGCGGGTTGGCGCAGCGAGCCATGACGGGCGAATCGCTGTTTATGACCCATTTTACCAACATTGGGCAGGGGAAGAAGCATGTGGCCTTTGGCGCACCTTACCCCGGCAAGATTATGGCGATTGATTTGGATGAGGCTAAGGGGGAACTGCTGTGCCAGAAGGATGCTTTTTTGGCGGCGGCACTAGGCACGGAGATTAGCGTGGCTTTTAACAAGCGGCTGGGTGCGGGTTTGTTTGGCGGCGAAGGCTTTATTTTGCAGCGGCTGCGTGGGGATGGGATGGTGTTTATCCACGCTGGCGGTACGATTGTGGAGAAGCGGCTGAACAATGAGAAAATATTGATAGATACGGGCTGCATTGCGGCTTTTGAGTCAACGATTAGCTACGACATTGAGCGGGCGGGGAATATGAAGTCTATGCTGTTTGGCGGTGAGGGGCTGTTTTTGGCGACGCTGCAAGGGACGGGGCGGGTGTGGATTCAATCGCTGCCGTTTTCGCGGCTGGCTGACCGGATTTTGGCCAATGCGCCTACGGCTGGTGGCCGCTCCACGGGCGAGGGTTCCTTGCTGAAGGGTGCGCTGGATTTCTTGCAGGATTAAGAAATTTTTGACAGGATTTACAGGATTAGCAGGATGGATTTGTCGTCCTGCTAATTCTGTTTATGGGCTATGCTGCTACACATTATTTCGCGTTCGGCGTGGGAAACGGCCGTTTCTCACCCCCCTTACCATCCCCCCTCGCTCGACAGCGAAGGGTTTATCCACTGCTCGACGGTGGCGCAAGTGCTAACGCCAGCCAATGAACGGTATCAGGGGCAGCAGGATCTGCTTCTGCTCTGCATTGACCCGGAAAAAGTCACTCCGCCGCTTATTTATGAAGATTGTTATGAGACGGGGCAGCAGTTTCCCCACATTTACGGGCCGCTTGACCCAGCGGCGGTGGTGAGCGTGGTGGATTTCCCCCCCAACTCCGACGGCTCGTTTTCGCTGCCGGCCGTCCTTTCCCTGTGGCGCGACTACCCGATTTTGGAGTTTGATGGGGCGCAAACGGCCGTTCTTGAACCCCACATCCTCATCAAGCCACTGGACGGCATCCCGCAAAAGTGCGTTTTGTGTTTCTTTCAGGATGTCATTGACACGCTCAAGGCCGAAGGGCGGCTGCGCCATATCTACAGCCTGACCTCGGAGATTGGGCCAAACCCGGTATATGAGATGGATGTAGACGGGGAGCGGATTGTGCTGGCGCATCCCGGCGTGGGGGCACCGCTGGCGGCGTTCTTTTTGGATGAGCTAATCGCGCTTGGCTGCCGCCAATTTATTGCCTGCGGTGGGGCGGGGGTAATTGATGAGCGGGTGGGGCTGGGGCATGTGGTGATCCCCACGGCGGCGATTCGGGATGAAGGGTCGTCGTACCATTATTTGCCACCAGCGCGGGAGGTGAGAGGGTCGGAAACGGCCGTTCGTGTCCTCCAGCAAACCCTTGCCCGCCACCACGTCCCCCACGACCTCGGCAAGACGTGGACCACCGATGGCATCTATCGCGAAACAGCCCACAAGGTGGCCTTGCGGAAAGCCGAAGGGTGCCTGACCGTGGAGATGGAAACAGCCACCTTCTTTGCCGTGGCTCAATTCCGTAACGTCACCTTTGGGCAACTGCTTTACGGTGGCGATGACCTGACGGGCGACGAGTGGGACGAACGGGGCTGGGACAAGTTGACCTCGACGCGGGAAAAGCTGCTGCAATTGGCAATTGAGGCGTGTTTGGTGTTGCCAACGTCAGAGAGCCTAAACTAAAGAGGATGACCAATGGAATTTGAACCAATTATGGACGTGGCTCATCTGGCACATGTTGAGCTTTTGACACCGAAACTGGATGCCAGCGTGCGCTTTTTTGTTGATGTGATGGGCATGAGTGTGACAGCCGAGCAAGGTGGGTCATTCTATTTGCGTGCCTATGATGATTATGAACATCATACGCTAAAGCTGACTGCCGCGAAGCTACCAGGCATGGGTCATTATGCCTGGCGTGCCCGTAGCCCCCAAGCGTTGCAGCGGCGCGTGGCCGCTATTGAGGCCTCGGGTTTGGGTAAGGGTTGGACAGATGGGGATTTAGGACACGGGCCAGCTTATACTTTTAACACCCCGGATGGTCATCATGTTGAGATTTATTACGAAACGGAATGGTATCAGGCTGGGGAAGCCGACAAACCAGCATTGAAAAACCAAGCTTCGCGCTTTCCAGGGCGTGGCGTTAATTTACGCCGTCTTGACCACCTCAACACGCTCACGGTAGACATGAAGGGTATTCGTAAATTTTACAGTGAGGTAATGGGTGGAAGATTGACGGAGGTGATCACGTTTGATGACGGCACGGATAAAGGGCTGTGGTTTACTTTTAATAACAAGTCATATGAGTTGGCGATTGTAGAAGATCACACGGGGGTGCCTGGTCGTTTTCACCATGTTACGTATGCGGTTAACAGCCGCGAGGAAGTGCTGTTGGCGGCCGATATTTGTCTTGAAAATGGGGTTTTTATTGAAACGGGGCCGCACAAACATGCGATTCAGCAAACTTTTTTCCTTTATGTTTATGAACCAGGGGGCAACCGTTTTGAGATTGCCAACCCAACGGCACGCTTGATTATGGCCCCGGATTGGAAAACGATTGTGTGGAGCGAGGAAGAACGTAAGAAGGGGCAGGCGTGGGGTTTACAGACAATCAAAAGTTTTCATACCTATGGGATGCCACCGGTGGAATAAATGATGCAACGGGCAATCCCTTATATGCAGTTGCGGGGCGGCAGTTCCAAGGGGGTATACTTTAAAGCCAGCGATTTGCCGGCCGGTGAGACGCTGCGTAACCGGGTAGTGCTGGCAGCAATGGAAGGGGTTGGGTCAGGGGATCCGCGCCAGATTGACGGGCTGGGTGGGGCGGATTCGCTGACAAGCAAGGTGGCGATTGTTAGCTTGTCGCAGCGTGAAGATGCCGACCTTGATTATTTGTTTTTGCAGGTTGTGGTTGGCGGCGGCTATGTTTCTACAGCACAAAACTGTGGCAATATTTTGGCAGGCGTGCTGCCTTTTGCCATTGAGTCAGGTTTGTGGGCAGCACAGGATGGCAAAACGTCGGCCATGATTCACATGGTGAACAGTGGCGGACTGTGTGAAATGACGGTGCAAACGCCAAACGGCCGTTTACAGTACGCCGGAAATGCCAAGGTTGACGGTGTACCGGGGACGGCCGCTCCCATTGTCTGCAACTATCTGGATATTGCCGGATCAGCAACCGGTGCCCTGTTGCCAACTGGGAATGTGGTTGATGTGGTTGAGGGGGGGGCAATAACGGCCGTTGACAATGGGATGCCGGTGGTTATTATCCGAGCCGCTGATTTGGGTGTGACCGGATACGAAAGCAAGGCGGAGCTAGAGGCCAATGACAGATTAAAAGCACAGGTAGAGGCTATTCGGTTGGCAATTGGCCCCAAAATGAACCTGGGGGACGTTACCCAAAAAACGATACCCAAAATGTGCTTGATTGCGCCACCTGTTAGCGGCGGGTTTGTGACCACGCGCACGTTTATTCCTCATGTGGTTCATGCGGCGATTGGTGTATTAACGGCCGTTTCCATCGCCACCGGGTGTCTTCTACCTGGTTCAGTCGCAAACGACACTGTCCACACGCCGGCCGATGGCAACCCCTTACTCTCCATTGAACATCCGTCTGGTGAATTCTCAGTCACCCTTGATTTTATGCGGTGCGGCGATGGGTATGAAATCAGGAAGTCTGGTGCAGTACGCACCGCACGTCTGATTAGCAAAGGGGAGGTTTATATCCCGGCTGGTATTTGGGAAACTTAAAAGAGATGATGGAGTCACGATGAACCCAAGAAAATTATTAGTTGTGGGGGCACATTCAGCCGATTTTGTTTGGCGCAGCGGAGGTAGCATTGCTGTTACCGTTGAAAATGGTGGCAGCGCAACCGTGCTGGCGCTGAGCTATGGTGAGCGTGGAGAATCAGGCGATCTTTGGCGCGGAAATCCTGATCAGACCGTCGAGAATGTGAAGCGTATTCGGCATGAGATGGCCGAAGAAGCGGCGTCGCATGTGGGTGCAGCATTT
>JAGQGA010000280.1 GCA_020432595.1 Anaerolineales bacterium
CCGCCCCAGAAAACCCAGCAGCAGCAGGGTCAGCAGCGGCAGCGGGGCGTGGAGGCTGTTGTGAATGGCAATCCACCAGGGGTTATTAAAATACAAATCGTTATAGGTGGGGCTACAGCGCGTTTTGTCCGGCAAATGGGGGCGCAGCAGGCGGCGATCCAGCAAGTAGCCTACTGTCAATAGCCCCAGCCCCACGTCAGGGGCCATTGAGCCAACGACCAGGGCGGTTTGCTGGTCGCGGGGGAGGTGTTTGGGGGTGAAAACGGCCGTTAATAGTCCGTGTGAATAGGTTTGCATCAGAATAAATGGGACGCGGACAAACACGGACGAACGCGGATGAATCTGTGAAATCTTTGACTCTCTTGCATCCTGCTTACACCCGCCGCCGATATTGCCGCTTGTGCTGCCAATCCAGCACCGGCCGCGCATAGCGCACCTTCTCCGCCGCCCCATAGCGCAAAATGTCGGCCATTGTCAGCTTGCCAAAAAAATGTTCCCGGTACGCCCCACCCCGCATAAACCCCTCCCCCGGCTTGAGCAAACTCAGGCGGATCTTGTTCTTGGGTAAATACGTTTTGCCGTCCAGCAGCGCCACAAACGGGTCGGCAATCCAGTCGAGCGAGCGGAAAATGTGGCTGATCTCGGACACGGCGGCATTAACCTCACTGTCAACGGCCGCGTCCACCTTTTCCATAATCCCGTCCACCCGCGCCGCCACCGCGTCAAAACCGGCATAACCACCCCCCACCAGCTTCAGCGTCACCAGTTGTTCCACATACGCCTCCCGATCATTCCCCGCCTGCAAGCGCATCATGTTCAGCTTCAGCAATTCGGTATACGCCCCCAGCAGCCACATCACCGCATACACCTGCCACAGCTTGGGGTGCTTAAACGAGCGATAGCTATTGGCAACCAGCCGATCTGCCGCCTGCACGTAGTTCAACGTCAATCGCTCCACGTCGGCAAACGCTGCGGCGGAATAATCCTCCGACTGTTTGGCCTCAAGCAGCCGATGCGCCAACAAAAACACGGTGGCAAAGGTAGTATACAGTCCCTTCGAGAACAGCGGATCAATAAACCCGGCCGCATGACCCAGCAACGCCCAGCGATCCCCCACCACCTGCGTCGCGCTGTACTGAATCCGGCCGGCTCGCACCCATTCCCGCACCGCCCTCGCCTCGCTAAACTGGGTGGCGATGCTGGGATATTGGGCAATAAAGTCAAAAAATTCTTGCTCCGGCGACATCTCATTGCGCTGCGGGTGCAGGCGCGGGTCGAGCATGAGGCCGACGCTGCACAGTGGGTTGGTAGATTCGGCGTGGTTGTCAAAGGGGATGACCCACAGCCAGCCGCCGTCAAACAGATGGTGGAGCGTCCCTTCCGACATCAAAAAGGGAAGCTTGTAGTCGGCGTGAACGCCACCGCTTTGGTGATAACAGGGCACGTTGACCATGTGGGTGAACAGCCCACGTGAATGGGTGAGCAAGTCGAGGTCACGGGCGTTAAACTTTTGCGCCAGCAGGGAACGAAAGCCCCCCGCGTCCACCACATAGCTGGCGCAAAACGTTTGGCCGTCGGCGGTGTGGATGGTTACGTGGTCGTCGGCGAGGTCAATATCGCGCACGGGGCAGTTTTGCAGGGAGGTGGCTCCGTAGGAAACGGCCGTTTGCAGCAAAAAATAATCGGTGTCCTGCCGATACAAATGCAGCTCGTGGCCGTGCGGCTCCTTGGGAATAATCGCTTGCAGCGTTAGGCGCGGGTCGTGGGGCTGTCCCGCCAAGTGGTGCAAAAAGCCAAAATGCCGCTTGATGCCGTGGGTCGTTCCGGCAAACGAGAGAAAATTCTCGGTGCTAAAGTAGGCCAGCTCCGGCACGTCAAAAAAATGCGCCGCCGCCCGCATCATCTCCGACGTTTCCAAAATCAGCGATTCGCCAATGGAAAAGCGCGGGTGCTGCTTTGCTTCCAGCAAAATCACCCGCTGCCCATGCCGCGCCAAAATCGCCGCCAGGGCCGACCCCGCCATCCCCGACCCAATAATCGCTACATCAAACGCATTGTTCATTTTAGATCACGCAAAGGCGCAAAGGCGCAAAGGATTACTTTTCTTTGCGTCTTGGCGGCTTTGCGTGCCATTTTCTTATCGCCGCCAACTGAGCCATTTACGAAACAGTTTGGCAACGGTGGGGGTGAAGCGGGTGCGGTTCCAGGCATCGGCTGCTTTTTTGATCGCTTCGGCCTGGGTGGGGTATGGGTGAATCGTTTGCGCCAGCGTTTTCATGCCTGCCCCGGCCATCATCGCCGTCGTCACCTCGCTAATCATTTCACCCGCGTGCCGCGCCACAATCGTCGCTCCCACAATTTTATCACTGCCCCGCTTCACGTAAATCTTGACAAACCCTTCCTCGCCATCAGTGCGCCCCCGGTCAGTGTCGCCAATTTGCACGGTGAAGGTCTCAACGGCCGTTCCCCGCGCCTCTGCCTCCTCAGGAAACAGCCCCACGTGGGCAATCTCCGGATCCGTATAAACCGTCCACGGGATAATCAGGTCACTGTACTTTTTGCGCCCCAAAAACAGCCCATTTTGCAGCACAATCCGCGCCGTCGCATCGGCCGTGTGGGTAAACTGCGCCGCAATCGCCACGTCACCCGCTCCGTAAATGTCCTTGTTGCTCGTCTGCATCCGGTCATTCACCACAACGCCCTTCTTATTATATTCTACCCCAGCTGCTTCCAAATTTAACCCGTCAATGTTGGGCTTCCGGCCGGCCGCCAGCAAAATCTCGTCCACCACCACCGTCTGCGTCTCGCCGCCGTGGGTAAAGGTGATTTGCTTGCCAGCCGCCACCCGCGCCACCTGCTGCGTCTGGCTCTGCAAAAACAGCCCAATCCCTTCCCGCTCAAACGTCCGCGTCATCATTTCCAGCCCGTCGGGGTCACGCATGGCCGCCATGTGGGGCAAAATATCAAACAGGTAAACCTGGCTGCCAAAGCGGGCAAACGCCTGCGCCATCTCCGACCCAATCGGCCCCGCCCCAATCACCGCCAACCGTTTTGGCTGCTCGGTCAGTTCAAACAGGGTTTCGTTGGTCAGGTAGCCCGTTTCCGCCAGACCGGGAATGGGGATGTGGGCGGCACTGGCTCCGGTGGCAATCACCGCCTTGCTAAATTCAATCGTCTGGCCGCCCAGCACAAAGCTGTTGGCTCCGGCAAACTGCCCGCTGCCCAAAAAGAGGTCAATCCCCAGCTTTTGGAAGCGATAGGCCGAATCGTGATAGCTAATATCAGCGCGAACGCGGCGCACGCGCTCCATGACGGCGGCAAAATCTACGGCCACGTCGCCATTAAGACGCACGCCCAAATCGCCAGCCGTGGCGCGGCGAATGTCGCCAATCGCTTTGGCCGAATGAATCAGCGTTTTGGAAGGCACGCAACCGGCGTTGAGACAGTCGCCACCCAGCAGATGCTTTTCCACCAGAGCCACTTTTGCCCCCAGCCCCGCCGCCCCCACCGCCGCCACCAACCCGGCCGACCCACCGCCAATGACGAGGAGGTTATAACGGCCGTTTACCACCGGGTTCACCCAACCCGCTGGATGGGCATTGCTCACCAAAATTTCATTATGCCGATCAAACGGCGCAACTTTGATTTCCATTAGAGTTGTCCTCCAATAAAAAGAGATGGGACGCAGATTTACCTGATCTTCCTGATCTAAAATCAGTTAAATCAGGTAAATCTGCGTCCTAATTCTTCTTCTGTCCTTCCCGCTTTTTCACCAGCCGCGAAAGTGCCAAACTAACCACAATCAATGCCACCGATGCCCCTAACGCCCAGGGGTTAAGCTGAATGTTGCCAGCCAACAGTTCATCCACCGTACCAAAGGAAGCACCGAGCAGGACAATGGAGATGGTGCCGGGGATGGAGCCAACGGCCGTTGCCAGCAAAAACGCCCGCCAGTTAATCTGCAAAAAACCAGCCAAATAGTTGACCAAATCATAGGGCAAGAACAGCAGCCGCATAATCAGCACCGTTTCAAAGCTGTTTTGCCGCAGCCGTTGGGCATAACGCTGCACCACACCACTGTTATCATCCCCTTGCAGCATGTCGGCCCCAAAATAACGCCCCACCCCATAGGCCACCATTGCCGAAGCGTTGCTGCCGACAACGGTGTACAAAATCCCCAGCGGTCCAAAGAGAAAGCCGCCGAGCAGGGTGAGGATGGTGGCCGGAAAAAAGATGAGGGGGCGCAGGGCGTAAAGGATGATGTAAAAAATGGGGCCGGTGAGGGCGTTGGTGAGTGCGCCAACAACAGCATTAATGCTATCGCTGAAGGTGAGGCCGTTTTGCCGGGTGTAGAGATAGTAGCCGCCCACAAGCAGCAGCCAAAAGGTGAGGGCTACCAGCTTGCTGCCGTGTTTTTGCCAAAAGGTGGGGAGAAACGGCCGTTTTCCCTCCGCCGCCATCGCAGAATCTTCCATCATATCCATTTCCTTTTCGGTGTTGTCGGTTCAGTGGGTTAGATGCGGGTGCTAATGCAAATCTTACGCTACGGCTTGAGAAACGGCCGTTTTTTGTCTATACTCCCCTCAACCTGTAGGAAAAGTTTGCAAACTTTTCCTACAAATTTTCACAACGGTGGTTTAAAAATATGGCGGCAACACAATTTTTTGGTGAACGGATCAAGCGCAACGAAGACCCACGTTTGCTAACTGGGCAAGCCCTCTTTACCGACGACGTAAACTTGCCCAATATGCTCCACGTCGCCTTCCACCGCAGCCCCTACGCCCACGGCCGTATTTTGAGCATTGATGTGAGTGCCGCCGCCGAAAAAGAAGGGGTGGTGGCCGTCTACACCGCCGAATCGCTGGGCGACTATTGGCAGCACGGCCCGCTGCTTGTCCCCCCGCCTCCCGTCGAGGGCATTGTTTTCAACCAGCGTACCCAAGTGCCGCTGGCAAAAGACAAAGTGCGCTACGTCGGCGAGCCTATCGTGATGGTGGTTGCCACCAGCCGCTATGTTGCCGAAGATGCAGCCGAGGAGGTGTGGGTGGATATTGAGCCATTAACGGCCGTTACCGACCTCGAAGCCGCCCTCAAACCCGACACTCCCCAAGTCCACGAAGACGTGGAGACCAACATTTGCGCCCACGTCGTGCAAACAAAGGGCAGCGGCCGCGACTTTGCCAGCGTGCGTCAGCAGGCCGCGCTGCTGCTGGAGCGCCGCTTTTATTACGACCACGGCACGGCCGCCGCTATGGAAAACCGGGGCATCGTCGCCGACTGGGATCGCCGGGCGCAGCGGCTCACCATCTGGGACACCACCCAAGCCCCCGTTTTTATTCGCAACGGCATGGCCGCCTTCCTTGGCCTCTCGGAAAACCAGGTGCGCGTCATCGCCCCCTTCATCGGCGGCGGTTTTGGCCCCAAAATCATGATGTTTTACTCGGAAGAGATGCTTATCCCCTGGGCGGCGATGCAGCTCAACCGCCCCGTCAAATGGATTGAAGACCGCGCCGAGAATTTTGTTGCCACCACGCAGGAGCGCGACCAAATCCATGATGTGCAGGCGGCGTTTGACGAAAACGGCCGTATTCTCGGCATCCACGACACCTTCTATCACGATGCTGGTGCCTACGCCCCCTACGGCCTAACCGTGCCGCTCAACAGCCAATGCACCCTGCTGGGGCCGTATGATGTGCCGTGTTATTACAGTGAATTTACGGCCGTTTTCACCAACAAACCCATCGTCACCCCCTATCGCGGCGCGGGGCGGCAGCACGGTGTCTTTGTCATGGAGCGGCTGCTCGATTTAGCTGCCCGGCAGTTAGGCCTAGACCGCACCGAAATCCGGCGGCGCAACTTCATCCCGCCCACAGCCTTCCCCTACAACAACGAAATCATCTACCAGGATTTTGCCCCGCTGGTCTACGACAGTGGCAATTACGAACCCGTGTTAGACCAAGCCAAACGGCTTATCGGCTACGACGACTTCTTCCAAACCGTTCAGCCGCAGGCTCGCGCCGAGGGGCGGCACGTCGGGCTGGGGATTGTGGCCTATGTCGAAGGGACGGGGATTGGCCCCTATGAAGGGGCGCGGGTGCAGGTGCAGGCCAACGGCCGGGTCAGCGTCGCCACCGGCATTGGCACCCAAGGGCAGGGTCACTACACTGTTTTTGCCCAGGTGGTGGCCGACCAGGTGGGGGTGGGTGTCACTGACGTGGACGTGGTGACGGGCGACACCGACCAGTTCCACTGGGGGGCAGGGACGTTTGCCAGCCGGGGGGCGGTGGTGGCGGGTAACGCCATCAACGAGGCGGCCAAAGATGTGCGCCGCAAGATTTTGAAGCTGGCAAGCGAACAACTGGAAGCGGCGGAGGAAGATTTGGAATTGGGTGAGGGCCGGGTATGGGTGCGTGGGGTGCCGGAAACGGCCGTTTCCCTCGGCTCCCTCGCCCAAGCCGCCAACCCCATGCGCGGAGCCGTTAAACCCGGTGCCGAACCGGGGCTGGAATCGAGCAACTACTTTGGCCCCGAATACGGTGCCACTGCCGCTGGCATTCACGCCATGATTGTCGAAGTTGACCCCGACACCCTCAACGTCTACATTCAAAAATACGTCGTCGTCCACGACTGCGGCCGCGTCATTAACCCGCTCATTCTTGAAGGTCAGATTCAGGGTGGCGTGGCGCAGGGCATCGGCAACGCCTTTTACGAAAAGCTGGCCTTTGACAGCGACGGGCAGCTTCTTACCGGCTCCTTTATGGATTACCTGCTGCCGACGGCGCTGGAAGTGCCGCCAATCGTCGTGGGGCATGAGGAAACGCCCTCGCCGCTCAACCCGCTGGGCACCAAAGGCTCCGGCGAGGCAGGAGCCATTCCCACCGGCCCCCTTTTTGCTCAGGCCGTTGAAGATGCGCTCGGCCACCCCACCCTTGAAATCCTGGAAATCCCGCTTAGTCCCGGCCGGCTGTGGGAGTTGGTACAATCTTAAACGGGTTGTGGTACACTTCGCGCCACTATGAAGCAGATCAAAAACCTAATTTTAGACATGGATGGGGTTCTGTGGCGT
>JAGQGA010000281.1 GCA_020432595.1 Anaerolineales bacterium
CTCTTAGATAAATCACTCAGCCTATAGGCTTTTGATTACAAGAGTACTAAGCCCCCTAATGACCTGTAAAGTGACAAATATCACATTAATGAGCCATGATTTTTCGTTAATGCACAGGGTACCTTCACCGATGGCTTTTTTCATGCGGTGGTTTATGTAACAGTCGCATGTTGTTCTGTTGTTGGTTGTGTGGCTGTGTAAGGTGAACTGCTGGGATGCTAGGCAGCTAGAATTTTGCGTACCCAGGTCGCCTGTTTGTCCGTCAGCGGGGGCGGGGGCGGCTCGTTGTAATCTATTCGCAAATCAAAGCGGGCACGACTGTAGAGGTCGTGGACGACATCATTGAGCGGGATGAGAGGTTCGGCCTCGTGCTGTTGCAGCGGCAGCGGGAAGGCGGGGATGGCGGCCGGCAGGTTGAAAACATAGAGGGATGCTTTGTTCCGCTTCCAGCCGCGATTAACCAAAATGCGGTAATCGCTTGTGACGGTTTGCTGAATAGGCATCGGTTCCCCTGCCCGCAGTAAATCAATTTCCACTAGACTAGTGCGTGATAATAAAACTTCGGCCCGCTTGTTGAGATATTCCATGCGCCCTCTGGGGTCGCTTTTGTTGACGGGCGAGAGCAGTTCGATAACAGTAATCAAGAGGTCGTTACGAACGCTGCGTATTTCCAGGTAGTAGTGGCTGATTTCTTCCCCAACGTCTAAATCAACTTCCATGACAGCAACATCGTTGGCGGGGTGGGCTGCGGCTTGTCTGGGCAAGGTGTCAATGGGCGAAACGACGCTAATATCTGGCCGACCGAGAAAGTGATCGCTATCGGGTCTCATCACGTAGGTGCGGCTTTCAACCCCTACGTAATAATCAGGAGCAACTAGCGGTGTTAACGTGTCGGCTAATGCGGTGATTAGACGGTTGTGAACGTCAGGCCATAGGGCGCGATGTTCGAGATAGGGATCCATGCCGGGAAAGGGTGTTTTCATGAGAATAGTATAGCAAATTTGAAGGGAAAGAATCTACTGGTTGCCGCTGAGGGAAATCGCAGACACAATTAGATGGTTGTGTTACACAGGAGACGATCATGGACGTTTGACCACCACGATGAATGAAAATGACGGACGACGGACGACCGACGACGGACGACCATTGTTTCCTAGTTCTCTGCCTTTTGTCCGCGTTTGTCTGTGTTTGTCTGCGTCCTATTTTCAGGATAGGTTGATGATGATTGAGGATGTTTATTGTTCGGAGAATTCGGCGGCGATGGGGGAACGGCTGTATGGAACGGCCGTTTACACCCAAGTCTGGCTCTTACTAGAATACCGCCCGGCCTGGGCAGCACGAGCGACGGAGAACCAGGACAACGAACTGCCGCTGGCGGTGCAAAATTGGCTGCGGCAACAGGTGGCGGGGGTGGAAAACGGCCGTTTGCAGTTCATCAAACAAACCAAACGCAGTGGCAATCTCGCCTTCTTTGTCGCTGTTATGAATGGCGACGTGCCGAGGCTGTATGAATTTTCCCTTGCCAGCTACGATGACCTGTTTGCCATTGACATCGAGGGGCTGGTTGCCGGAGACGGGCAGTATGACGCTTACCGCCGCACCGAATCGCTCTATTTTGTTTGCACCCACGGCAAACGAGACCGCTGCTGCGCTAAGTTTGGGCTGGTTTTTTACAACTTGCTGGAAAAGGTGGTGGGCGACCAAGCGTGGCAGGTGTCGCATTTGGGCGGCCATCGCTTTGCCGTGACGCTGCTGACGCTGCCGGATGGGGTGATTTACGGCCGTTTACAGCCTACCGACATCCCCCGACTCGTAGCCGCGCAGCGCCAGGGCGACCTGCTGCTGGAGCGACTGCGGGGGCAGACGCGCTATGAGCCGCTGCTGCAAACGGCCGATTATTTTTTGCGCCAACAAACCGGGGTGCTGGGGGTTGATGCCTTTCGGGCGGTAAGTGGGGGGGAAACGGCCGTTAATCAATGGCACTACACCTTCACCGACCAGCAGCACCAAACCCATACTGTTGCCTTTGCCCAACAGCCCGACCCCCTCACCGTTCTTGATGGTTGCGGCAAAGAAAAATACAAAACCAGTTATGCCTTTGCGCTTGCCACCCAAGCAGAACGCATAGAAAATTAGCCAACCCGTTCAATCGTTTGGAGGCGCAATGCTCAAAACAGTACCCTTTTGGACCGATCAGGTTCCCCGACCCGCCGATTTGCCCGTTTCCTCAGCTCTGCCGGCCGAGGTGGATGTTGCCATTGTTGGCGGTGGTTACACGGGTCTGAATGCCGCCCGCGTTTTGGCGCAGCACCACACCAGCGTGGCCGTGCTGGAACGCCACACCATCGGCTGGGGAGCCAGCTCCCGCAACGGCGGCATGACGACCACCGGCCTAAAATTGGGGGCCACCGAACTGTTTAGCCAATACGGCGACCGGCTCGGCCACGCTTTTTGGCAAGCTGCCCTCGATTCCATTGACTTGATTGGCGAAATTGTGGCCGACGAAGGGATAGATTGCGATTTTCGCCGTAACGGCCACATCGAGGTGGCCTACAAGTCTGCCCATTTTGAAGCAATGGCGAAGCATGTTGCCTGGTACAAGGAAAAGCTCAACCATACTGTCCATGTCGTTTCCCAGGCTGATTTACGCAGCGAGCTGGGAACGCAGGCGTTTTACGGTGGGTTGGTGGATGAATTTAGCGCGGGGCTGCATCCGGCTAAATATGTCTTTGGGCTGGCGCGAGCGGTGGCTCGGCATGGGGCGCAGTTGTGTGAAGAAACGGCCGTTACCAAAATTGACCAACAGCCGCGTGGTTTCACCCTCCACACCAGCAAAGGAACCATTCAAGCTAGGGAAGTCGTGCTGGCAACCAACGGCTACACCGACACCCTCATCCCCAAAGTCAAGCGGCGCGTTTTCCCTGTCGGCAGCTACATCATCGTCACCGAACCGTTGTCGCCAGCGTTGCAGCGGGAACTAAGCCCCAAAGGGCGGATGTTTTTTGACTCCAAAAACTTCCTCAACTATTTTCGCCTCACGCCAGACGGCCGTTTTCTCTGGGGCGGCCGCAATGATCTCAGCACCGACCTCGACCTGCACGAAAGTGCCAAGCGGCTGCAAGCGCAAATGGTCGCTACTTTTCCCCAGCTCAAGGGCATTCCCATCACCCACAGTTGGACGGGGCAGCTTGGCCTCACCTTTGATCTGATGCCCCACATCGGCCGGGTCAATGGGGTGCACTACGCCTTTGGGTATGGTGGGCATGGCGTGTCCATCGCCACCTATCTTGGCACTGAAATGGGTAAGCTGCTCTGCGGCGAAAAAACCAGCAGCCCGTTTGCCGAAATCAAGCACCAAACGATGCCGTTTTATCATGGCCGCCCCTGGTTTATTCCGTTTGCCGCCATGTATTACCGCTTTTTGGATCGCATTATGTAGGGGATTGCATACGCCCAAATTGATGAATTTCTAATAGACGACCGTTTAGCAAAAATGGTATAATAGCCCAAACCTTAAAAACCAAACCGCAGTCGGCACTTATAAATGACTGAAACGGATTCCGGGGATGACAGGCTTCGACGGGGAAGGCTAGCTCTGGACTGCAAGCCGAGCACGCTTTACAACTCGTAAAACTGGAAGCAAAAGCATAAGTGCCAACCGCACGACTGCATACAATGCTCTCCCCATGGCTGCCTAATTTTTTAGGTAGCGCGGCCTAGTGCCGTGGAAGAGCCAGATGGTTCCTTAGTCGGAACCCCGTCCCTGGTCGTTCGTTCGTTGTCCGGCGGCCAGTGGGCGACACTTTAGTCAACGTGCTCCACCTCGATGTCGGTAGAGGTGGCTAAGCCGCCCTTTTGGGGGTGACCGACTCACTAGCGACTGACCCAGTTAGCCGGGGCGCTCGCTAGTAAAACTAAATTGGCTAACTAAGCTTGTAGACGTTCAGCAGACGAATTTTTCGGACGCGGGTTCGATTCCCGCCATCTCCACACAAAAAAGCCTCACTATGCAAGTGAGGCTTTTTTCTTTGCTGTTTTTTGTAGGGAGTAGGGAGTGGGGCGTAGGGTGTCCACGCCCACTCCTTACGCTTCACTCCCTACAGTTCTAACTATTCGCCTGCAAAAAGCCAAAGAACAACGAACTCCAGCGGTCGGCCGCATCAATATGAGGGCCGTGGCCAGAGCCTTCAAACATTTCCATTTGGACGCTGCCGCCATTGTTGCTGTATTGGGTTAATACGTTGCGGATTTGGGTGACCATAAGCTGTGGTGGGAAAACGTCCTCGCCGGGCCAGCCGGGAATCAGCCCCATTTTGCCCAGCGTTCCTATTTCCCAGGCGGAGCCATCGGCCACCACAATGTCGGCACTGCCGTGTGCCCACAGCACTGGCGGCTTGGGGTCAATGTCCACAATGCCAGCCCAGTTGCAATATTTGCCAGAAAGCGCATTCAGAATGCCGCGTGTGCCAGGGGCAAACCCAGGCCAGTTTTCGGATGCTGTCAGATCGCCAGGGTAGCCATCTTCCCCCACAACCGATTTGAGGACCTCATCTACCAGCATATCTTCGCGCTCCCTTGTTTCGCGGTGACTGGCTGACCAGTAGGAGGAGTTGATGACGTTGCGAACGGCAAAGGGGGAGTCGTCGCCTGAGTTTTGGGTAAGAAGCTGCTGCACAAAATCAGGGTTGCCCAGGCCACCACCAGACCCGGCAAAGTCGGGAGAACAAGGTGTGCCATCAGCATGGCTGCCGCCAAAGCCATAGGGAGAAACGGGGTCAATGAAGGTGAGCGAGGCCACTTCGGTGGGGTGATCGATGGCATAGGCGGCGATGGCTGCGCCACCGGTTGACCAGCCGACTAAGTGGATGGGGGCGGTGATACCTAGTGTCTGAACAAGGGCGCGGGTGTCGTCGCTCCAGTCGCGCAGGCCGCGAGTAGCATCAATGGGTGCTGGCTCGGTGTCGCCAAAGCTACGCATGTCGGGGATGATGAAGCGGTAGCCGGCCGGAACATCGGGCAGCAAATGTTCATAAAAACGGCTGGTTGCCAGGTTGCCGTGGATCATGACAACGGGGATGCCGTCGGCTTGGCCTGCTTCCAGATAGTGCATGGTTGCTAAACGTGGGGTGGTGATGGTGTGGGAGGTAACGCCGGATGGAAGGTTCATGATACTCCTTTTGTAAATGGTTAACCCGTTTGTGCGGGATGAACCCTAGACAGCTTGCGATTGAGTCTATTGTGGCGTGGAAGAGATGGGGTGTCAATGAAAAACGGCCGTTTACCAACCGATGATTGACAGTGACCTGCTTGGCTATTACCATTTAGCTTTACGGTACAGGCGGCACATAGTGTGCCCTGTGAGAAATAATACAGAGGCTTGTGGAAGCTGTGTAAAGGTTTGGTTTGTATCAATGATTCGGAGCTTAGTGACATTTACAGTTGTAGTGGTTGTTGGTATGTTGTTATTTGTGGCGTGTGTGCCTACAACATTGAGTGAAGTGAGTTTGGCGCAGGAGGAATCAGTTGAGGCGGTGTCTGTTTTGCGACCTGTTGAAAGTAATGGGGCAGCGGATGCCACACCGGTGCCATCGTTTCAGGAAGAAGTGGCCGAAACGGCCGTTTTTTTGCCCACCATCAGCTCGAATCGCCCCGTGACGTTGCGCTATACGCTGGACAGAACGGCCGTTCCCTCCGTAACTTATTATGATTTGACGCTCAAAATCTTTGTTGGCGAAGTCAACCACATTGCCGTGACCGATGCTAACGGGCAGCGGCTTCAGGCCAATTATGATGCCGGCAGCGGTATGCTGTTGGTGACAACGGATACGGGTTGGGTGGATGTAACCTTGACCGGAGCCAAAGACATTGCCCAGGCGGGGGCGGTAGAAAAGGCGGCGTTGAAGGGGGATAAACAGTGGGCCTGGTCGCATGGCTTTGATGATAACGTTCACTTGAAGGCGGCAATCGCGCATTTTACTGAAAAAGGGTGGACTGGTTCGCTGTTTATGATTGCCAAGGATGTTCAGGATAACCGGCGCGAAGATTGGGTGATTGATGCGCCGGATTTGCGCGACTTTTTGGCGCAAGGGTGGGCGATTGGCAGCCACACCTGGGGGCATGAATGTTTTGTCGAAAACCCGGATTATCGTCAGACGGTTCTGGATGGCTATAACCGCCTGGCTGCGGTTGTGGCTTCATCGTCGCGGCCAGATTATCGGATTGTGTCGTTTGCTGCGCCGTGTTTTGATGCTAATTACCACCCGCTGATTTTGCAGATGCGGGATGCGGGGGAAACGGCCGTTCTCTTTAACGAAAGTGGCGATGGTTTCCGCATGGTGGTTGACCCGGCGACCAGCGATGCGTTTGTGGCGGCAGAAAAAACGGCGATTGCCTTCAATTATGATACCCCCGTTGGCCGCGATACCCGAATTGAGTATGAATTGCCCAGCGTGCTGGCGGAAATGGATTGGATGGCTGCCAACAGCAACAATAGTCGCCACTTATGGTACAACACCCTGGCACACGGCGGTCATGAGGATGCTGTCAAGCAGGTGGTGGATTATCTCTATAGCCACTATGGCCCTGGCGGCACCGATGAGGTGTGGGTGGCTCCGTCGGATGAGATTTATAGTTATTTGTTGGTGCGGGATAAAACGGCCGTTACGTGGGAGGTTGTTGGGCAATAAAGTTCTGTTAAAGCCGCTGCTTCTTGTCCTCTTCCCCAATTTGGGGAGGGGACAGAGTATCGTAGATGGCCCTCCTCTCCTCTTATGAGTTAGAGAGAGGGAAAAGCAGAGCAAAATCCATGACGTTGGTATCCGTTTAAAGTGCTACCCGCTCCACCATCGTCAACACATCTTTTAGTACGGGCTTGTTTTTGAACAACAGTACCTCGCTGGCCGTCTCGGCAAAAGCATCGGCAGCAATGTTGGCACTCTCGTAAACTAACAAAATCAGGTTGCTCAGGTTGGCAGCATGCACCTGTTCCAGCTTGCGGCGCAAATAGTTGGGGTGCCAAAAGCCCACAATTTCGATGAGTGCCCGACGGCCGTTTT
>JAGQGA010000282.1 GCA_020432595.1 Anaerolineales bacterium
GGCCGTGGCCGTGCGGGGCAACCAAATTGTGTTTGTGGGCAACAATGCCGAAGCACTGGCCTGGCGTAGCGAAGGTGCGCGGCTGGTGGATGGGCAGGGGCGGACGCTGCTGCCCGGCTTTATTGACAGCCATTACCACCTGCTTTCTGGCTCGTTGGGGTTGGGGAATGTGGATTTGCGTGGGCTGCGGACGTTGGCCGAGGTACAAACGGCCGTTTCCACCTACAACACCGCCAACCCCACCCTTACCTGGCTCGTGGGACAGGGACTGCGCTATGACGTGCCCGGTGACGAACCGCTGAATCGGTATCATTTGGACGCAATTGAGGGAGAACGGCCGTTTCTCATCACCGCCTACGACCTCCACACCATTTGGGCCAACACTGTTGCCCTGGAAAAAGCGGGGCTGCTGCACGGCAAACCCAACCTCAGCGGCAGCGCCGCCGTCGTTATGGGCAGCGACGGGCTGGCAACGGGCGAACTGCGCGAGCCGCCTGCCTATGACAACCTGTTGGCGCTGATTCCTGAACCCGACGCGGCGCAAACGCGGGAACTGCTGAAAAAAGGACTAGCACAAACGGCCGCTTTTGGCATCACCAGCATCCACAACATGGACGGCAACGCCGCCCAAGCCCAGCTTTATGCCGACCTTGAAGCCACGGGCGAGCTGCCGCTGCGCGTCTACATCCCCTATAGCGTTGAACCCGAAACCCCGTTTGCCGCCCTCGCCAGCGAAGCCGTGGCTCTGCGCGACCAGTTTCAAAGCGGGATGGTGCGTGGCGGCTGCGTCAAATTTTTTATGGACGGGGTGTTTGAATCGTATTCGGCGGTGGTGGTCGCCGATTACCCCGACCAGCCGGGCAACTTTGGCGAGCCGATTTTTGACGCGGAGCATTTTGCGGCAATGGCGACAGAGGCGGATCGGCTGGGGCTGCAAATTTTTGTCCATGCCTGCGGTGATGGGGCGGTGCGGCAGGTGTTGGATGGATATGAGACGGCGCAGAAAATAAACGGCCGTCGTGACAGCCGCCACCGCGTTGAACACATCGAACTCCTCCACCCCGACGACCTGCCCCGCTTTGCCCAGCTTGGGGTGATCGCCTCGATGCAGCCCCTCCATGCCCCGCAACCGGAGATTTCGCCCGACGTGTGGCCGAGCCGGATACGGCCGGCCGACTGGGAACGCGCCTTTGCCTGGCGCACCATCAGCGACGGCGGGGCGCTAATAGCCTTTGGCAGCGATTGGCCGGTGGTGACGCAAAACCCGTTTTTGGGGCTGGCTGCCGCCGTGGCGCGGCAGCCGTGGGCGGCGGGTGGCCACGACCACACCATCACCCTGGCCGAAACCATCGCCGCCTACACCAAAAACGCCGCCTACGCCGAGTTTCAGGAGGAAAAAAAGGGGCAAATCAAGGTAGGGATGTGGGCTGACCTGGTGCTGCTTTCCGACGACATCTTCGCCCTCCCGCCGCAGGCATTGGCAGAGGTATCGGCGGTGCTGACGGTGTGCGATGGGCGGGTTGTGTATGAGCGATTGGAGATTGGTGAGTAGATTTTAGGAGATTTGAACCGCAGAGGACGCAGAGATCGCAGAGAAAAAGACAACCTTTGCGTTCTTTGCGCCCTCTGCGGTGAATGCTTGATATGAACGAAAAAATAGTTGTGATCGGAGCAGGAATGGCTGGTTTGGCGGCGGCGCGGACGCTGCATGAGGCGGGGTATGAAGTGCGGGTGCTGGAAGGGCGTGACCGGATTGGGGGACGAACCCATACCGATTATTCGCTGGGAACGGCCGTTGATCTGGGCGCGTCGTGGATACACGGGCCGACGGGCAACCCGATGACCCCGCTGGCGCAAAAATTTGGCGTGGGCGGCAGCCACACCGATTTTGATAACGAAAACGGCGACAGCCTGCTGGTGTTTGACCACGACGGCACGCCGCTGGACGTGGCCGAATACACCGAGGGCAAGACCCATTTTGTGGCAATGTTTACCCATCTTACCGCGTCCCAGCTTTTCACCTTACCGCCGGGCGCATCGGTGGCCGAGGTGATGGCCTTGCCTGACCTGACGGAGCTAACGCCACTCCAGCGCAAAGGCTACGACTTTATCGGCTCGGTGAGTATGCAGCTTTTGGACGCGGCTGACCCAACCGATGTGGATTGGCAGATGGAGCTGGATTATTTGACGCTGCCGGGGGGGGATTTGATGCTCCACGGAGGCGGCTATGGGCAGATTGTGCGCGGGCTGGCAGAGGGGTTGGCGATTGAAACGGCCGTTTCTGTCCACCACATCGCCCATCATGAAAACGGCGTAACGCTTGAAACCAGCAACGGCCGATACCACGCTGACCGCGTAGTGCTGACCGTGCCGCTGGGGGTGCTGCAAGCGGGGGCGATTACCTTTGACCCACCGCTGCCGGAGCGAAAATTAACGGCCGTTTCCCGCCTCGGCATGGGGCTGTTTGAAAAGCTGGCTCTGCGCTTCCCCCACCGCTTCTGGCCGCACCACCCCCACTACTTCCACTTTTTGCCCGCCAATGAGCAAAGTCTGTTTGGCTCATGGATCAACCTGGCGCGTTTTACCGACGAGCCAGTGCTAGTGGTCCATAACGCCGGTAGCCGCGCCGCCCTCGCCAACCAGCTTGACGACGACGACCTGCTGGCCGCTGCCATGACCGCTCTGCAAACCATGTTTGGCGCAGACATCCCAGCTCCCACTAGCTATGTCCGCACCCGCTGGGGCGATGACCCGTTTTCGCGGGGTGGCTACAGCTATGGGCGGCTGGGCAGCGTGCGGGCGGATCGGGAGGTGCTGGCGGAGGCAATAAACGGCCGTCTCTTCTTCGCTGGAGAGGCCACCCACGTCCACTACGTCGCCACCGCCCACGGTGCCTATGAAACCGGCGTGCGAGCAGCGCGGGAAATTATGGCCAGTCGTTAGCACATCTCATCAACCTTCTCTAACACGAGCAGGTGCGATAGCCCCAGCACGTCCAGCGGCGTTCCTTCGGCACCATAAAGCACCGTGCGAACAAGGCGACCTAGGCGCGGCAGCCGCCGCTCAATGTTGTCATAGCCACCGTAGATACGGCTGTGGTGAATTTCGCGCACGGGCAACGGCCGATAAAGGCGGCGCAGCGCGGCGCGGGTGTAGGTGCGAACATGGGGAGCCAGCTTGTTACGCAGCGGCATGGGCAAATAGTTCACCAGCGGGATGTTGCCAAATTTGTACTGCCCGCGCCAATAGATGCCGTGCTGCTCCACCGGATACCAGCGATTGGGGCAAAAGATGAGAACGCGCCCCCCCGGCCGCAGCACGCGCACCATTTCGGCCATGCAGGCGGCATCATCGGCTACATGCTCAAGCACTTCGTTGCTGAACACAAAATCAAAGCTGTTGTCGGCAAAAGGAAGCTGCTCACCCACGGCCTGGACGATGCCGGTAGCGGTCGGCACGGCCTGCAAACCACGCTCAAATTCAATTTCGAGGCCAAATCGCTGGCTGCTGTAGGGGGCAAAAGCGTCGAGATAGGTGCCAAGGCCGCAGCCGTTGTCGAGAATACGGCCGTTTAAATCCACCCACTGCTGAATCATCCCCAGCCGCCGCTCCTGCCCCGACCGCCACACATAGCTTGGTTCGCCCCGCAGGGCTGCTTTGTCAGAATGTGTCATTGGATCAATTCGTCATATTTACGCCGCACTTCCTGAATATCACGCCAGGTCAGCGACTTGGGGCTGCCCGGCTGGCGCGAGGGATTACGCAGCAGATAGGCAGGGTGGAAAATGGGCATAGCCCACTTATCCTGCCATTCAAACCATTGTCCGCGCAGCTTGGTAATACCCACCTTGCCCAATAGCGACTGTGTGGCAACATTGCCCGTTAGTACCATAATCACGGGGTCAACCAGCCGAATAATCTCCAGCAAAAACGGCTTGTAAAATTCAATTTCATCATCGGTAGGCTTGCGCAATGGCTTGCCATTGTCGCCCGGCGGCAGGCGAAAGACGGAATTTGTAATAAACACATCCTTTTCCGGGTCAAGGTTGACCGCCGCCAGAATTTGATCGAGCAGTTGCCCAGACCGCCCTACAAACGGCTTACCCTGCCTATCCTCTTCCGTTCCCGGAGCCTCACCTACGATCATCAGCTTGGCCTGGGGGTTGCCTCGGCAAATGACCATGTTGGTTCCTTTGGGAAACAGCGGATCATCTTCCATTTTCATCATCTCGGCAATCAGTGCCTCAAGTGTGGGGTATTGTTTCGGCCGTTCGCTAAATAAATCAAACTGCATGGTCTTTACGCCTCCCAAGCATACAACAATATCATTTTCCTCCACCGCAGACCGATTATAGCCAAAACTGCCCTAAATTTGTAGGAATCCAATGGGCGGTTGTTAAACAAGCCCCATGCTGTGTATAATACACAGCATGGGGCTTAAATGAAGATATGCAGAACTTTGTAGATCGAGAACAGGAATTGGCATTTCTAAATGGGTTATTGGAGCAACCTGCGACCCACAAAGCGCAGTTTGTGTTGCTGTATGGGCGGCGGCGGGTGGGCAAGACGCGCTTGCTGCGCCATTGGCTTGAGCAAACGGATGCGGTCGCTACTTATTGGGTGGCGGAAAAAGAGAACGCGGCTCTGCAGCGGCGAAAGTTTGTGGCTGAGTTTGAAAAACGGCCGTTGCGTCAGGCACCTTTGTTAGATAGCTGGTCGGAAGTGTGGGATTTGGTGGCCCAACAAATAGGCGAAAAACACCACATTATTGTGCTGGATGAACTGCCATATGCCGCTGAAGCTGACAGTGCGTTGTTGTCGAGTTTACAACATGCTTGGGATCGCTATTTTCAAAACAGCAATGTGGTGTTGATTTTATGTGGGTCGCAAATGCGGATTATGGAGGCACTGCAATATCATCAATCCCCTCTCTTTGGCCGGTTTACCGCCCAATGGCATCTCGATCCATTGCCGTTTTACAGCTTGGCGCAATTTTTCCCCACCTGGTCGGTTGAGGAACGTATTGCTTTGTATGCCATTGTCGGCGGCATTCCTGCCTATCTCAATTGGCTTTATCCCAATAAGAACCTGGTTGCCAATATTCGTGACGCTATTCTGGCCCCCGGAAGCCTGTTTATCGCCGAGCCGACTTTTTTACTGTACGATGAAGTGAATGAGCCACAATCTTATTTGGCTATTTTGAAAGCGATTGGGATGGGCAACCATACGCTGGATGCCATTAGCAATTACGCCTTGATCGGCAAGACGCATCTTTCGACCTATCTGTCGCGCCTGCAAGAGCTGCGTCTGGTTGAGCGACGCATTCCAGCGACGGTTCCACCCGCAAAACGGCGTAGTTCTCGGCTGGGACGATACCACTTTAGCGATCCGTATTTTCAATTTTATTTCCGTTTTCTGGCTCCATTCAGCGATATTTTACCCGATGACATTGAGCCGGTTTTGGAGAAGGTGCGCCTAGAACTGCGGGCTTTTGTGGGGCAAACGGCATTTGAGGAATTGTGTCGGCAATGGGTGCGGGAGCAGCGAAAGGCGGGGGTACTGGGTTTTCGGCCGTTGGTCATTGGCAGCCATTGGAGCCGCAAGGTGCAAGTGGATGTTGTGGGAGTAGATTGGGAGAATAAGCAAATTTTGCTGGGCGAGTGCAAATGGGGCGATGAGCCAATTGGCCGCACGGTTTTGCGGGAGCTGACAGAACAAAAAACGCCTAAAGTGCTGACCGACTTACCCCACGCCCCTCATGATTGGACGGTATACCACGCTTTTTTTGCGCGAGCCGGATTTTCCCCTGCTGCCCAAACCTATGCCGCCGAGAAAAACATGATTTTGATTGATCTTGAAACGCTTGAGGCAAGGCCATGAGCAGCAATAAACAATTATCTAAGCTATCTGAGAAAGAATTAAAGGCAAACTAGAGAAACGCCCGAAAACGACCCTAAAATTTTAGCGTGAAACAATATAGTATGGTTTAATTTATTTGGGTTCTTGTTGGTTCAATAATAATAGAGCATGTTTTGTAACGCAAAGTTAAAATGACTTCTCGGTTTTCTGCAACTGGTCCTTTGCTAGGATATATATACCAAGTTCTCTATGCTCTACTCTTGCTCTTAGAAGATGATAGAGATGAGTGTCTTTTATCTATTGAACGCCTAGATGATGTTGCCTTTGAAACAAATGGCAGCCCTTCTGAATTGTTACAGTTAAAACATCATAGACAGAGTGAGGCCTCTTTAGCAGATACTAGTCCTGATCTTTGGAAAACATTAAGAATATGGAGTGAAGAAGTTTTTCGGCAACAATATGATCCCTCAGAACTTCGGTTGACACTCATAACAACTGCGAGTGCGAAAGAAAACACAATTGCATCTCTTTTACGTAATGATCATAAGCGTAATGTTGCTGATGCAACTAATAAGCTTGTTGAGGTTGCAAATAATTCTATTAATCGGGGCCTCGCTTCGGCCTTTGATGCTTTTTTGGCTTTAAGTAAACATCAACGTGAGCAACTAATAACTGCTGTCTATATTGTTGATAGTTCTCCCAATATCGTTGACTTGCCGCAAAAGATAAAAAGGAAATTATTAGGTGTTCATCCAGACTATAGGAATGGAGCTTATGAACAAATTGAAGGGTGGTGGTTTGATAAAGCGGTAAAACACCTTTCGGATACATTACCTTCAACAATCAGCCGAGAAGAGCTAGAGTATAAGATATCAGATATAGCACAACAATATGGTGAAAGTGTTCTACCGATTCACTTTGGACCTAGCACTGGTATTGAACCGTCAATTCCTCTGGATGCAGATCAAAGGATGTTTGTTGAGCAGTTGCGAGTTATAGGTCTTAGCCCAGAACGAGGTAGTAGTGCATTAAACCGTGAACATTAACACCACCTATCAATAAGTGCTTGCACCGCTTTGGACGGCCGCCCACGCTTTTTAGGCGGTTGCCAACGAGGCGGAGGCAATCGATAGGTCAACAGC
>JAGQGA010000283.1 GCA_020432595.1 Anaerolineales bacterium
CCCCAGCGCCTTAAAGCTGCCCGTTGGATTTTGCCCCTCATCTTTCATATAAAGCTGATGCAAGCCAAAGTGAGCACCCAACCGGGGCAGTGGTAATACAGGTTTGCCCCCTTCTCCCAAGGTAACAATATGCTGTGGATCGCGTACAGGTAACAGCTCGCGGAACCGCCAAAGATTAGATGAACGTTGGGACACCTCATCACGGTCTAATTCGCTCGCCGCTTTGGCAAGATCATAACGCGGCAGCAGAGGGCTGCCCGATTGAGGGCATAAACGAATGAGTTGATCAGGATCATATGTATGAGGGGCGTAGGCGGCCTCAAGATGGGTTAAATAGTTCATGAACCAATCCTTCAATAACTATATCTTTAGATCGCTTCTGGGCGACGCAATTCGGTACCAAACATATTACTCGATTTTGATGACCAGGGGTTATCACCAGGATCATTGCTAATGTGATCCATAAATCCCTGCATTCGACTGTCTAGCAAATCAATTTGGTGCAGCAGCACAGCCTCGATTGTTTTGGGTTGAACGGGTGAACCCCACTCCAGCTTGCCGTGGTGAGAGGCAACGAGATGAACCAAGTGTCGCAATTTGGTTTCAGGGAAATCAAGCTCACGAGCGGCCGTTTCAATCATGACGATAGCTCGCACGATGTGACCCACTAAACGGCCGTCTTCCGAAAAATCAAACGAGGTATCTACCGAATACTCAATAGCCTTACCCATATCATGCAGCAGTGTACCAGCTATCAGCAAATCTTTGTTGACATAATCATAATGTTGCGACAAGTATGAAGCTAACTTGGTCATACTCAAAGTATGTTCCAACAGCCCACCTAAATAAGCATGATGCATCCCCCGTGCGGCCGGCGCATTGATGAAACTTGACATAAGCGGCTCAGTTAGGAGCAGAGCAGACACTAACGTTTGCCACGGTTCATGCAAATCTGCAATATACGCTTTTAACTCAGCCAGCATATCCTCGACACTGCGTGAACTTGTTGGCAAAAAAATAGCTAAATCTGGTTGTGCCTCCTGGTTAATATCCGTTATGTTTACCTGTAAGGCCTCTTTATACAAGTTAACCCGACCAGTGATCAGAACAACCTGCCCACTCTGCGTCCAGTTGTTTACATAATCAGGCACATTCCAAAAAATGCCGTTTAACTGACCTGTTTTGTCACGCAGCGTACAAAGCAGATAAGGGCGATCATCCTTAGTGGAACGGCGCCCTACCTCTTGCAGCAGAAAAGCTTCATTTACCAGTTCCATCCCTGCCGTTAAGTCGGAAACAAAAATTGATTTCACAAAAACCTCTTTACACCAACCTGGCAAAGTCAGACTGGCCATTGATCGATCATGGCTACGTAAACAGGACAAATTATACCCGTAACAGGCGTTTTGTCAGATTACTTCACTGCACTTTAGAGAAAGGCTTGATCAAGCCGGGGAATCCTGCCCACTGAGAGATGGCACAATTATTTTAAGATAGCTCACATATTTTTCGCTTTCATAAAGCGCCAAGGCAATTTCAGCGACATCTATTGGCTCACTCAAAGACAAAATTTCTTCTACACAAGTACGGTCACAGCGAATAATGGCTTCCTGATAAATGCGCGTTCCCGTAATGTTCAACTGCACGGGGGCGGTAGATAAAGATTTGCTTTTGAGCGTATAAATGACACCTGCACGCCGTGCCAACAGCATCATTGAGTTAATAGTGTTTTTAGAGATATCCTTGTTCTCAGCCGCATATTTGTCAGCCAAGGTATCAATAAAACGCCGCCACAGCACTTCCTTCTCGGCCTGTAACATTACAATGATGTCTCGCAGCACCATGAGCCGCTGCGAGGCAGGGGTGATAATTCGCAAACGCCGTTTTTTTAGCTCACTGCGGTAACGTTCGTGCAGTTGTGCCACTTGCTCTTTAGGTTTTTCTGGATAAGAAAAGTACACCGTTGTATCTTCTTGAATGAGGGCAATGACATGGGAGTAGCGAGCCAGGAACTTACTAAAACTCCCCTCACTGTAGCTAGAATTTGTAAAGTTGCCACGACTTTGGTTGGTCATCTCCTGCTTAAGCACGCTCACGCGCTCTCGCTCTACGTCTTTCAATAGCGTATCACGCGCCTGAATTAGCAGATGTTCTACCTCGGTCTCTGTCAGATCGGCATTAGGAACTAAATCTTCATAAAAAATGTATTTGTCACAGTTACTTACCAAATTGCTGCTAGTTGTGTGGCGCACGCCCACGCCAATGACCTGCTTTCCTCGCTTACGTAATGTTTGTACCAGCGGGGTGAAATCACGATCACCAGTGATAAACACATAGATACCGTAGCTCAACCCATCAGCCAGAGTTTCCATGGCATCTACAACGATTTGGATATCAGCCAGGTTTTTGTTGAAGTTATTAAGTGCCACTGTAGCCTGGGTGACAAAACCAGCCGTTGTCAGATTTTTGAGGGTGTCCTTGGTTAAACGCCAATCACCATAAGCACGTTGCAGGACAATACGGCCGTTTGTTAGCGACTCAATATGATCCAAGATTAGCTTTACGTCAAACGTCAAATTGGCTTGCCTGGCACCAATCACCAAATTATCTAAATCGAGGAAGACAGCTACATCTTTTGTCATGGGAAAATTCTACTGCATTAAGCTATTCTCGCAATGGCAAAAGTGGGTGAAAATATTGTTTCCCGTGAAACAATGGTTGAAAGCTGCTGCTTGCCATTTAACTAAACCATGTTACCATAGCAACGAAATTATATGTCAACTTGCGGATTTTGTGGAGGTTGGTATGAATAAACAATTCTGGGATGGAAAGCCTTGGCAAGCATTTAAAACGTTTGCCATCTTGTTCTCTTTTACGATGAATCTTATCTTGCTCATCGTTCTGCTATTGCTAGCACCCCACATTTTGCCCTTGGTTGACAACTCTGTAAAGCCGCTTGTGGGCGGGTTAAACAACAGTTTTGTGCAGATGAGTTCTGCCACTATTTCACGCACCATTGTAGTTGATGACACAATGCCTATCGCCTTCACTTTGCCATTGGAAACTACCACCGATGTTACCGTCGTGCGAGCCGTTCCATTGGAAGGGGTTCCAGCACAGTTTCGACTGCCTGACGGGGGTGGGGTGATCAATGGGCAGGTCTTTTTGGAACTACCAAAAGATTTAACGCTGCCCGTCCATTTGGCACTAGATGTGCCTGTTGACCAAGAGATTCCTGTCCACCTGGCCGTTGGTGTGCAAATCCCGCTGAATGAAACAGAGTTGGGCGAGCCGTTTATGACGTTGCAAGGACTATTTGAGCCATTGGATAAATTACTACAGCGATTGCCCGGTAGCAATGCTGAACTAATACAACGGATACGGGGTGGTGATACAGCCGCAGAGCTTAATGAAACGGCCGTTTCCACCACCAGCCCCTAATCTTCATGAACACCGATACCCCCCCCGTCTGCGACTACGAAGGCTCCGATTACCGCACCCGCTTTTGGGAAGGGCAAGGGCGCGAATACGAAGACCAGGTTGAGCGTATTGCCCTGCGGCGGCTGATGCCACCTATAGGCAATACGCTGATCGAAATTGGCGCAGGCTTTGGCCGCTTGGCCGATGAATATTTAGGCTACAGGCAGGTCGTCTTGTTTGATTACTCACGCTCGCTGCTGCGTGAAGCCCAAGCGCATTGGGGGGGTGATCCACGCTTTATCTATGTGGCGGGCAATTGGTACGACATGCCTTTTGTCAACCGATTGTTTGACACCATGGTGCAAATTCGCACCCTCCACCACGCCGCCGATGCTCCCTCGCTGTTTATTGAACTTGCCCGCATTGCTGCCCCCGGCGGAACCTATGTGCTAGAATTTGCCAACAAACAAAACCTGAAGGCGATTCTGCGCTACTGGGGTAAACGGCAGTCGTGGTCACCTTTCGCTCCCGATCCGGTTGAGTTTGTCGCCCTCAACTTTGATTTTCATCCCCGCTGGATTCGGCAGCACTTGCAGCAGGCACGTTTTACGCCGGGCAAGATGTTGACTGTGTCACATTACCGCATTGCGCCACTTAAGCGGCTGGTGCCAACCTCGCTGCTGATAACGCTGGATTCTTTGGCGCAGCAAACAGGCAATTGGTGGCAGCTTTCGCCAAGTGTGTTTGTCAAAAACCAACACCCTAGCCAGGGACAAACGGCCGTTTCCGGCACCTTTTTCGCTTGTCCTACCTGCAAGACGACGCTGGGTGATGTGGAAAACGGCCGTTTATCCTGCCCTAACCCCACCTGCCAACGCCAATGGCGTGTGGAAGACGGTCTCTACGACTTCAAAGAACCCATTTAGCGGTTCGCGCAAAAACAGGTTTTCGTTTTCAGAGATTGGGAAGCTGGTAATCCCTATAATCTCTCAATCTCTTGGTCTCATCATGCCAACGCTAAAACGATCCGGCCTCGCCTTGTTGTTCCGTTAGTCAAAACTTAACTTATTTGTGCTATACATGGGAGATCTTTGGGCAACGCCCCTCTAGCAGGTCAATTGTTTCCCGTGAAACAATCGCGGGGATTTGTACTGGATTAGCGCCGCAAGGAGCCCGCCACATGTTCAACCGACTTCGGCAAAAGCAAAAATTAGCATTTCCGTCCCTACACTACCCCGTTGAAATCATTCGTGACACCTGGGGTGTCCCCCACATCTACGCCAAAACAGAAACCGACCTTTTTTTTGCTCAAGGGTTTGTTCACGCGCAGGATCGGCTGTTCCAAATGGATTTGAATCGCCGCGTTGGGTCGGGGAGACTCAGCGAAATCATTGGCTCTAAAGGGGTTGCAACCGACCGTTTTGCTCGCATCATGGGGTGGACACGCGCTGCCCACAATCATGTGCACGGAGGTGACGACGCGACGCTGGTTATGGCAGATGCCTACTGCGCTGGAATCAACGCTTTTATCAGCAGTAGCAAAGTTCCACTGGAATTTCGGCTGCTGTTTTACAAACCGGAGCCGTGGCATCTGTACCACAGTGCCGCCTGGGGGATTGTGTTAGCGTGGGGGCTATCGGCTAACTGGCAATCAGAGCTAATTCGCAATCTGCTTATTGCCGCATTGGGTGAAGAAAAGGCGGCCGATATTTTGCCGATGACCGATGCTGCCACCCCATCCACGAACCCCATCACGGCCCAACTTGCAGCCAACCTGTTAACGGCTTATGAAGAGGCGGTCGCGGCCTTACCGTTGGGCAAGCTGCCCGTTGGTCAAAATATTGGTAGCAATAATTGGGTGGTGGCACCAGAGCGCATGAGTACAAAACGGCCGTTATTAGCCAACGACCCTCACCTTCCCCCCATCTTCCCTTCCATCTGGTATGAAAATCATCTGGTCGGTGGCCGCTACAATGTCACTGGTTTTAGTACCCCTGGCGTGCCTGGTGTCCTCATCGGCCACAACGACCACATCGCCTGGGGCATTACCAATGCCTTTACTGACATCCAAGACATTTATATTGAGCGGTTTCATCCCCAAGACTCGCTGCGTTATGAGCAAAACGGCCGTTGGCATAATGCCGAACAAGTCAATGAAACCATTCATATTCGCGGGAGCAAACCACTCACCGTGCCAGTACGCTACACACATCATGGCCCCATTATCACCGACCTGCTTTATAACGAAGAGCGCGACCTGTCGCTGTGCTGGATGTGCCACCAGCCCAACAATCACCTCAGTTCTGCGCTCAAACTCAACCGCGCCACCGATTGGGACAGCTTTAACGAAGCACTGCGTGATTGGGCTTTTCCGCCACAAAATATGGTCTATGCAGATACGGCCGGCCATACTGGCTATACACTGCCAGGGCAAATTCCGCTGCGGCAACAAGGCAACGGCATGACCCCTGCCCCAGGGTGGGATGGTTGCTACGACTGGCAGGGGCAAATCCCCCACGAAGAACTGCTCCGCACGCTCAACCCACCTAGCGGAGTCATTGCTACGGCCAACAACCGGGTTATTGACAACAGCTATCCGCATTGGCTTACCGAGGAGTGGTTGCCGCCTTACCGCGCCGCCCGCATCTTACAGTTGCTGCAAACACCTCAACCGCTTTCATTAGCCGATCATCTTGCAGTTCAACAAGATACAGTATCCCTGCTGGCGCGGCGCTTTTTGCCGCTGGTGCTGCCTCATTTAGCAAAACAGCAGTTGGATGGCGACCTGGCACGAGGGCGTGAATTGCTTCGGCAGTGGGATGGCAACATGGCTGTTGACAGCGTTGCCCCCACGCTTTATTTTGGCTGGCTGGTGCATTTAACGCGAGCCGCGATGACCCAAGCATTGGGGGAGGCAGTATGTGAGCAGCTTTTGAGCCAAACGGCCGTTTCGCAAAGCCCTGGCAACCCCTTCCAAGCTATCGCCTATGAGCGACTGCTTGACTGGTTGGAAACAAAGCCACCTGATTGGGTCGGCCAGATTGTGCCGCACATTTTCCCATCTTATGTCAAAACATTTGCTGTTTTACGCCAAAGCGTTGGCACAAAGTGGAAGGCATGGGAATGGGGTAAGCTGCATCGGTTGCACGTCAAGCACCCGCTAACGGCCGTTCCTGGGCTAGGAAAATATTGGCGACCCCAAGCAATTCCCATGCCAGGCAGTGCCAATACCATTAACCAAACGGCCGTTCCTCTCCAATTTCCTCCAGAACCTGTTGAGATGATCGCAAGCTGTCGCATGGTGCTAGATGTAGGGGCGTGGGACAACAGCATGGTTGCGCTACCGGGAGGACAATCTGCTTATGTCAACTCTTTGCATTATCAAGATGGGCTGGAAGGGTGGAAAAACGGCCGTTATCGCCCCATGCTCTTTAGCCGCAGCCGCATAGAGGTGGCCGCCAAAGCAACCACGTGGCTCAACCCTACAAAATAAAAACCGCATCCAATTTGGATGCGGTTCCTTCAAGGCTGCGGGACCAGGATTCGAACCTAGACTAGACG
>JAGQGA010000284.1 GCA_020432595.1 Anaerolineales bacterium
TAAATACGCAGCGGGTGATTGGGACGATGGCGCTGGAGGATAATGACACCATCAATTTGGGGGAGTCTATCCAGCTTTTGTTTGTGGATGAATTTGTGGCGCAGGAGCCGTTTGAAGCGGAGCATGAGACGTTAGCCGATAAACGGCCGTTAGCCGACCAAGACACCCCTCCCCACGGCTTACCCCCCTTCGACCCCGAAGACACCCCATCCTATCCTGTACGGCCTTATCAACCTTTGCCCGCCTACGAACCAACCTACCAGGAACCCCCGCCCCGCCCCGTAGAATCCGCCCCCAAAGCAGCCAGCCCGCGCCGACGACTGTTGCTAGGTTGTGGCTGCCTGCTCCTGCTCTTGCTGCTTGGCTCAGCCACCCTCTTCTTTCTGGATGCCTACGACCAGGGTCGTTTACTCTATTGCGGCCCCATACGGCCGTTATTTGAACTCATCTTTGGCCCCTTTGGTTTTGCCCCCGCTTGTGGCTAACAACACCTTGTACAATTTGTGACCCTTCAGCCAGCAAAGGGTCTATATAGCAACGCACTCAAAGCGACCCTGTTCCTGTAAGAGGAAGGAACAGGTGTGTTATTGTCTGTCCATTTGGGTGTGCACCGCACAGCCATGTTGCAAGAAAACAAGGAGGAACTGTTAATCATGCAAGCGATACAAAACTTTTTTAGCACCCCGCTAGGAGTCGGTATCTTAAACTTCCTGCTGGCGTTGGTCATTTTGATCATTGGCTACATTGTTGCCCGCCTCGTCGCCAGCGTCGTCCGGCGTCTGCTTGAGCGCGTTGATTTAGACAATCGCATTGCCAACGCGCTTTCTGGAGGCAAGGAGGGAAGCAGTTTCAACACCGAAGAAATCGTTGCCCGCATTGTCTTTTGGCTCATCATGCTTTTTGTGCTGGTGGCTGTTTTCCAACGGCTCAATCTGCCCATTGTAGCCGAACCCATCAACGCTTTGTTGGCTCAAGTGACCACAGTCTACCTGCCCAGCATCGGTTATGCTGCCCTACTGCTGGGAGTGGCCTGGCTGCTTGCCACGGCGCTCAAATTCCTCATTACACGCGGTGCCCAAATGCTGCGTATTGATGAACGGCTATCTGAACATGCCGCTCTGGAAGAAGGGGAGCGCGTGTTGGTGAGTGAATCGCTGGCAACGGCCGGTTTTTGGTTTATCTTCCTGCTTTTCCTGCCGGCTGTCCTCAGTGCCCTAGGCATCTCCCAAATTGCAGAACCGCTCCAGGGAATGTTTGCCCAGGTTTTTGATTATGTTCCCAACGTCTTTGCCGCCGCCGTTACCTTTATCATTGGCTGGTTTGTGGCTCGTATTGTCCGCCAAATTGTGACGAATTTATTAACGGCCGTTGGCGTAGACACCGTAGGTGAGCGCGTGGGGCTAACCGGAGAACGTGCTGTCTCCAAACTGGTTGGCACCGTTCTCTACACCTTCATCCTGCTCTTTACCCTCATTTCTGCCCTAGACCAACTCGCTATCGAAGCCATTTCCGGCCCGGCCACGCTGATGCTCAACACCCTCATCAACGCCATTCCCGCCATCTTTGGTGCTGCGTTGGTGCTCATCATCTCCTACTACATCGCCCGCCTTGTCTCCCGCCTCATCGTTGACCTGCTGGCTGGCATAGGTTTTGACAGCGTACCCAGCCGTTTGGGACTCAATCTAGCTGGTGGGCGCACCCCATCGGAATGGGTAGGCTATCTCATCTTGCTGGCGATCATGCTCTTTGCCGCCATTTCCGCCGCCGAACTGCTTGGCTCCCAATTCCTGGCCGACATTTTGGCAACGCTGATTGGCTTCTTGGGGCAGGTTATCATGGCACTCATCATCTTTGGCATTGGGCTTTATTTGGCAAACATGACCCGCAGTATCATCCTCAGTGCCGGTGGCAACAAAGCTAACTTCAGTGCCACCATCGCCCGTGCCGCCATTCTGGTTCTGTCTGGGGCAATGGCACTGCGGCAGCTTGGTGTAGCCGACGACATTGTGAACATGGCCTTTGGCATTATGCTGGGAGCGCTAGGCGTTGCAGCAGCTCTGGCGTTTGGTCTAGGCAGTACCAAAATTGCTGGTGGCGAGGTAGAACGTTTCTTGACGGGTTTGCGTTCTGACGACAATACGCCATAAAATAGGGTTGGTTATAGATAGCGAACTTCACTTTCACAATTTAAGTGTGTAAAAACGGAGATTGGGAAATTAAATACGACTAATTTCTCAATCTCGATGCTTATTTGCCTGTTTGGTTTGTAAACACACAACTTAAGTTGGCTATCTTTATCTATTTTTAGGTGTTGTAAATTGTCAGATAGAGTAGATACCGTGCCAAATGGTATCTACTTTGTTGTTACGGAAGCCCAATGGCGACAACCCTGGCCTACTCGCCAGATCTAACTGATGACGAACTCGTGCAGCTTTTCCAAGCGCGAGGGGGGCGGGATGATCGTCCTTTCCGCGAGCTTTTTCGTCGCTATCAAGCTGTTGTCTGGCGGGCTTGCTATGGCATGATGCGTAATGCAGATGATGCCGAAGATTTAACGCAAGAGGTTTTTTTTAAGGCTTATCGCAATTTAAATAAGTTTGAGGGACGTTCATCGTTCAAAACGTGGATCTATCGTATTGCTATTAACACCGCGCAAAATGAGATTCGCCGCCGTAAACGTCGTGCCCAAGAGGCAGAAACGGCCGTTGAAGAAATGGCCGAATATTTGCCCAGCGATACCTTTCTAGAGTCGGCTCTGGAAGAAAAACAGCAGCGACGACTGCTGCAAGAAGCATTAGCCGATGTACGACCTGAAGAATATGAGGTTCTTTATTTAAAAGATATTGAAGATCGCCCATATGCGGAAATTGCCGAAATTTTGGGCATTAGCCTGAGTGCGGCCAAAATGCGCGTGCAGCGTGCCCGGCTGGCACTACGGGTCAGTTACCGCCAAATTGCCGGCGAGGTGTAATGGTATGACAACACAAAACAACAACCACATTGATGAGCAAACTCTGAAAAAGTATGTAGCAGGTCAGTTAAGCAGCGCGGCGGCCGATGGCGTGCTGGCTCATTTGGAGCATTGTGATATTTGCCTGGAGCAGGTGGAGCAGCTATGGGCGCAAGACAAGGTGGGGCCAGCTAAAGCAGAAAAGTCATTGTTAACGGCCGTTTCCCCCAAACACCGAGAACGTCGCCTCATCAACCGCATTCACCGTTCCAACATGAGCGGCAAACTTGTTGAAATCGGCTTTAGTGGCTTTTTCGATGTTGTCTTGGCTTTACTACGCCCCCTAACCGGAACGCCACCCAAAAGAAAAGCAAGGGGAGAAGGATATGATTGATTTCACCGTCATTCAGCAAGCATTTTCTGGCATCTTTGCCCAAGCAATCACATTTATACCCAGACTGCTAACCACCATCATCATTCTGCTGATTGGCTGGTTCATTTCCCGTTTTCTGTCCACCCTCATCAAGCGCATTGCCGAGCGCGTGGGGTTAGACGGCATTTTGCAGCGCACCGGCATCAGCGGCTTTCTCGACCGCGCCCAAATCGAATCATCGGGCGGCGACGTGCTGGCACTGATCGTTTTCTGGACGATTTTCCTCAATTTCTTGCTCATCGGGCTGGAATATTTGGGGCTGCAAGCGGCCGTTGACCCGCTCCGCAACGTCATCGGCTTCCTGCCGCGCCTCATCAGTGCCCTGGTTATGCTTGTCTTAGGGGCGCTAGTGGCTCAATTCTTAGGGCGCACTGCCAGTGCCGCGATGGCAAGCATGGGGGTTGAGTTCCATCAGCAAGTAGGGCAAATCGTCAACAGCCTCATTTTGATCATGGTTGTCATCGTTATTTTGCAGCAGCTAGGACTAGATGCCTCTATTATGATCAACATTGTCACCGCCGTCATTGTGCTAACAGTAGCTGGGTTTGCCCTGGCGTTTGGTTTTGGCGGCCAAAACGTGGCGCGTAATGTGCTGGCAGGCTACTATGCCCGCGAATATTTTGATTTGGGCGACACGGTACTCATTAATGGGGAAGAAGGGACACTGGAAGGCATTGGCACGCTCAATGCCGAAATTCAGATGGCTGATAAGGTATTGATTGTGCCAAATGTGCGGCTGACGGAAGAGGTGACGGTTAAGAAACTGTAATCAGTAAACAGTAACCGGTAATCAGTCAGGCCGTTTACTGATCACTGATTACCGATTACCGTCTTATTGGAGCCATTCGGCAAAAAACGGGTCAAGCGATTGGCCTGAGACCTCTTCCATAACGGCCTGAAAATCGGCATCGCTGGCGGTGCTACCGCCGTACCGTTCAAAATAGAGACGCAGCCCGGCAAAGAAGGCTTCGTCACCTAACTGACGACGCAGGGCGTGAACGGCCGTTGCGCCCTCAAAGTAGGTATTAAAGCCAAACAACTGTGCCGGGGGCGGGTTGCCCAATGGGTAGCCCGCCCCGTTTTGTGCCACCGCCCCCGCCATCTCCTCAATCCGCGCATCCAACGCCTCCGCGCTTTCCCCACGCATCTGCCACAGTAGTTCAAAATAGGTAGCAAACCCTTCGTTGCGCCACATTTCTTGCCACGAATGGAGGCTGACATCATCGCCAAACCACATGTGGACGAGTTCGTGAACGGCCGTTCTTGCCCCCACCGATTCAAACGACACAATCGAAAGAGTTTGCGTTTCCAATGCCACCTGCGGCGCATCCACCGTCACAAAACCAAACGTCTCAAACGGGTACGGCCCCAGCAGCCCAGTGAGCCAGTCAAGCGCCTCCCCCGTCACCGCCTCCATGCGGCGGAAATCTTCGCGGGCAGGAGCAGCCACATAGTGGCGCAGTGGCACCCCCTGCGGTGAAGTGGCTTCAAGGCGCTCAAATTCCCCCACGGCAATGACGGCCAAATAGGAAGCCATCGGGTAATCGTGCTGCCAGATAAAGGTGGCTGCCGAACGGCCGTTTGGCAGCGTCGTCGGCTTGGTTTCACGCAAAGTGCCGTTGGCAACGGCCGTTAATCCCTCTGGAACCGTCAACTCAAAGCGGTAAAACGCCTTGTCGCGGGGATGGTCGTTGGCCGGAAACCAAAACCGCGCCCCGTCCGGCTCCGCCAAAGCGTAAACCATCCCATTGGCAAAGGTCAGCCCCAGCGACTCCACAAAGCCAACATAAGGGGATTGCCGCCGCGTGGGTTCGCCGCTGTAGCGCACCGTCAGGCCAAAGGGGGTGCCGGCCGCCAACGGCTGTGGCAGTTCCACCAGCAGCTTGTCGTCTTCGCGGCGAAACGGCAGTGGCATGGCTCCACTGCTCACGGCCACATCGGTAAACCCCACAAAATCCAGCGACAGTTCGGTTAGCGTGGGGTCGGTAATGACCAGATCAAGGGTGGTGGCCGCCCGTTGCACCCGTGGGTCGGCCGGATCCAGCGTCAGGGCGATGGTGTAGGCTTGCACGTCATAGCCGAGGTTACCGAGTTCGGGGGTGTAGGGGTCGCCGATGGAGCGGTTGGTAAAAACGGCCGTTTCTCCCACCGCCTCCACCGTTGCCAATGGCGACAGGGTGGCCGTGGGCAGCGCGGGAACGTTGGCGGCCAGAGTGGGGGTGTTGATGGCAGAAACGGCCGTTATCGGCTCCTCCGCCACAGCAATAGGCGTCGGGAAGACGGTTGTGGTGTCGCTGCAAGCTGACGACAAGAAACCCAGCATCAGCAAGCTAAAAAGTTTCACGCAAAGGCGCAAAGGCGCAAAGCAAGACGGCTTCTCTTTGCGTCTTTGCGCCTTTGCGTGAGCCTTCTGCCTAGGCCACCCAGCCTCAACCAATGACTGAATTTTTGCTAACAACGCTTGCTTTTTCATCCGCAAAACCCCATACTAAACGCCCATGAACAGACCCAAACTGCGTCCTCTTGATTTTCAACCTGTCACCTACCAGGGGCAACAGATGTGGCTGCTGCGTGATCCGCTTGAACTCAGCCAGCAGCAGTTAATTATACCCGGCGGGCTGGCGCAAATGCTGCTTTATTGCAACGGTCTCTATACGCCAGAGCAAATTCACGTCGCTTTTTGCCGCCACACCGGCGACAACGTGCCGTTTGCCGTCATCGAAGATGCCCTTACCCAGCTTGACAACGCCTTTTTACTGAACAACGAACGGGCGGCGCAAGCCCAAATCGCCCAGCGCGAGGCGTACCGCGCCCAGCCCCATCGCCCCCCGGCTTTGGCAAAATTGAGCTATCCCGATAACCCGCAGCGGCTGGCGCGGCAGTTGGTGCGGTATGGCGAGGATGATGACCGCAGCGGCTGGCAACCGTGGCGCGGCCGGGCGATTGTGTCGCCCCATATTGATTACCAGCGGGGCGGGCCGGTATATGCGAAGGTGTGGGAACGGGCCGAAACGGCCGTTCTTGAAGCCGATCTCGTTCTCATCTTTGGCACCGACCACAACGGCGGGCACGGCACCTTCACCCTGACGCGGCTCCCCTATGCCACCCCCTTTGGCGTGCTGCCCACCGACACCGACCTGATTGATGCCGTGGCCGAGGCGATTAGCCCCGCAGAAGCGTATGCCGAGGAGTTGCACCACCGCAAAGAACACGCCATTGAATTATCGGCCGTTTGGCTTCACTACATCTACCACAAACACGGCGTGGCTCCCAAGCCAATGGTGCCAATTTTGTGCGGCTCGTTCCACCATTTTGTCCGCAACGGCGGCCACCCGGCCAACGACGAACTGCTGATGACGGCCGTGGAAACGCTGCAGCGGGAAACGGCCGGAAAAAAGGTGCTGGCCGTCGCCTCGGTTGATTTTGCCCATGTCGGCCCCGCCTTCAGCGACAACTACAACATGGACAGCCAGCGGCGCGCCGCCCTGCGCCAAACCGATGATCACCTCATCGAAGCAGTGCTGCGCGGCGATGCCGCCGACTTTTACCGCCAAATTGCAGCCGTAGAAGACCGCAACAAAGTGTGTGGCTTCT
>JAGQGA010000285.1 GCA_020432595.1 Anaerolineales bacterium
TGCCCGGACAGGTATCAGGCCATTAATGACAATGACCGGTTGCGTCAACACCTTATAGTACTTTAGTCCCATTACAAACCGCGTTAAGCTACCGCAACTTAAACCGCTGAATTTTGCCCGTGGCTGTTTTGGGCAGTTCATCCACAAAAACAATCCATCGCGGGCGTTTATAACCGGCCATTTTTTCACGGCAATAGGCAATCAGCGTCTGCTCCATCTCGGCTGATGGCTCATAGCTACTGTTGAGCATCACATACGCTTTGGGCTTGATGAGATCAGAGTCATCAGCCTGCTCGACAACCGCACATTCCAGCACCGCCGGGTGACTAATGAGCGTACTTTCCACCTCAACGGGTGACACCCAAATGCCGCCCACTTTCATCATGTCGTCAGAACGGCCGGCGTGCCAGTAATAACCATCTTCATCCACATAATATTTGTCACCGGTAAACAGCCATTCGCCCATAAAAGTCTGTTGGCTTTTGCCATATTGATGCAGATAGAACAAAGCGGCCGTTTCCCCTTTCACCAGCAAATTGCCAATCTCCCCTTGCGCCACGGCATTACCTTGCTCATCCACCAGCTTTAGCTCATACCCAGCAAATGGCTTGCCGCTGCTGCCTGGCCGAACGTCATCGGGGCGATTGGATAGGAAAATATGGAAGTTTTCCGTTGAGCCAATCCCGTCAATGATGTCCAGCCCTGTCTGCTCCTTCCAAGCGTGCCAAATAGGTGCTGGCAGCGCCTCGCCGGCCGACACACACAGCCGCAGCGACGACAAATCATACGTCTCACCCATATTCTCTACCGCCATTGCCATCGCATAGCCGGTAGGCGCATTGTAGAGAATCGTCGGTTTAAACAGTGCCACCGTCTCCAAAATGTTGGTTGCCAAACGGGGCGAGCCAGAAAACAGCACCGAACTGCCGCCAGCATACCAGGGAAAAATCAGATTACCACCCAGCCCAAAGGTAAAAAACAGCTTGGCTCCGGCAAACGTGCGGTCATTTTCCGTCAGCCCCAGCACATTGATACCCCATAGCTGGGATGCCAGCGGGTAATCTTTATGAGCGTGCAAAATGCCTTTGGGAGCACCCGTCGTGCCGCTGGAATAGTTGAGCGAGCAGAAATCGTCGCGGTGGGTAGGAGCCACCGCCAATTTAGTAGATTCATCAGCAATCCAATCGGTGTAGGATGGATACACACCACCGCTGTCGCCAATGACAATCACATGCTCCACCGATGATTTATCGGCTATTTTTTCATAGGTGGGAATGAGCGCAGCGTGCAGCAACACCACCCGCGCCCGGCTGTCGCGCAAGATATATTCATATTCAGCCGATGTCAACAGAGTGTTCATACCAACAGCAATCGCCCCAATTTTGACGGCTCCAAAAAAGGCAGCGACCCAGTCGGGGCAGTCCAGCGCGAGAATGCCCACATAGTCGCCCATGCGTACACCAAGTTTTTTCAGCGCGTTACCAACCTGGTTTACCTCGTCGCTTATCGCCTGAAAAGTCATGTTGCGCTCGCGGCTGTAAAGAGCCACTTTGTCGGCACGATGGGGCAGGTTACGCTCAAGAATATCTACGGCATTATAAAAAAGGGGAAGATCAGTGGCTTTCATAGGGAATCTCCAATTTCGTGGGAATTATCAATCACATTAGCGGCCAACAAAGGTTGGCTGCACCTTTTCGCGGAACGCCTCAAAAAAGAGGCGGTGGTCTTCACCCATCAACATAAGTGCTTGCGCCTGCGCCTCGGCTTCAATGGCAGAGAGCAAATCCATGCTCCACTCATTGTTGACCATCCGCTTGGTCATCGCCAATGCCTGGGCTGGGCCGGCCGCCAGCCGCGCCGCCCACGCCTGGGCTGTGGGAAGCAGATCATCGTGCGCCACCACCTTGTTTACCAGTCCGATCCGCTCGGCGTGGTCGGGCAAAATGGCATCGCCAAAGTAGAGGATTTCCAGGGCACGCCCCATGCCGACCAAACGCGGCAGCAAATAGGCTGCCCCCATATCGGCTCCCGTAAGGCCAACGTTGGTAAACAAAAAGCGGATTTTGGCACGCTCTGAGGCAATGCGGAGATCGGAGGCCAGGGCAATGACGGCACCGGCGCCGGCCGTCGTGCCGTTAAGCGCAGCAATGATGGGTTTATCCAGCAGGCGCATGTTGGCAACCACCGCGCCGGTCATGCGAGTGAAGTCCAGATGACCCTTGACATCCATTTTGAGCAGTTCGCCAATAATGTCGTAGACATCGCCGCCGGAGCAGAAGGCTTTGCCAGCACCGGTCAACACAACCACTCTTACGCGGTCGTCATAGCGCAGGGTTTCCATAAGGTCACGGAATTGGGCGTAGACGGTGAAGGTTAGGGCATTGAGAACATCGGGGCGGTTGAAGGTGACGGTAGCGACACCTTCGGCCACATCATAGAGGAAGTCGTAATCCATATGTGCTCCTTTTTGTTGTGAAGATAGCGGTATAGTGGTTTGGAAAGCTATGATACTCGTTTCTATTGGTAGGGCAATTTTGCAAAATTACCCTACAGTCTCTAGTCCACCATTGTCAGACCGCCGCTGACGCTGAGAACTTGGCCGGTGATGTAGCTGGCGGCATCTGAGGCCAGGAACAGCACGGCGGGAGAGATTTCATTGGGTTCAGCGGCTCGCCGGCCGAGCGGCACAGATTTAACAATGGCATCGGCAACTTTGGAACCCATGCTGGTTTCGTGGAAGGCGTTGAAAATGGCGGTGTTGGTAACACCGGGAGCTACCAGATTGACGCGAATGTTGTCGCGGGCGTGTTCCCGGGCAATGGTTTTGGAGAAGGCGATAACGGCCGCTTTGCAGCCCGCATAAACCGATTCACCCATGCTGCCGCCGCGCCCGGCATCGGAGGCAATGTTGACGATGCTGCCGCCACGCTGGTTGATCATGTGCGGCAGCACGGCGTAGCAAAGGTTCAGCACGCCTTTGTAGTTGATGGCGATGACTTTGTCCCAAAAATCGGGGGTTGTGTCCATAAAGAGGACGAAGCGATCCCATCCGGCGTTGTTGACGAGAATATCTATGCGCTGGTGGGTGGCGATGATCTGGTCAACGGCCGTTTGTACCCCCGCCAAATCGGTCACATCAGCATAAACGGCCGTTACTTCGCTCCCCGTTTGTTGGTGCAGGGAAACGGCCGTTTCCTGCGCCGCCGCCTCATTCATATCCAAAATAATGACCGTTGCCCCCAGGCGAGCAAAATCCGTCACAATTGCCCGCCCAATCCCGCTGGCTCCACCCGTCACCACAACCACTTTCCCTGACATTTCAATCATTTTATGCACCTTCTTTCATTCGTTTTTGTGCGGTATTATACGAATCATCATGGATAGAGGCGATTCATAGGCAGGGGGTAGTACCTTAACGATGAAATTTTTGTACACAAAACAAGAAGTGTCACAGAGTTACACAGAGAGCAGAAAGAGTTTCACAGAGGAAGCGAGACAAACAACACCTTTTTCTCTGTGCTTCTCTGTGTTTTCTCTGTGAACCTCTGTGTAACATTTTTGGTTCTGGCTTGTCTAGGTTAGGAAAATGATTTATGTACCAACTGAAGCAAGATGAAAGCAGCGCGGACGGCATTCAGCGCGTGGTGGACGAGCAAATTGCGGAGAGTATTGCGCTACTCAGCGACAACGGTGGCGACCGGGATGTGGCGATTCACGAAACGCGCAAAAAGATCAAGCGGATTCGGGCGGCACTGCGGCTGGTGCGCGGGGCATTGGGTGAACCGCTTTTTCAGCAGGAAAACGGCCGTTTTCGGGACATCGGCCGTCAGTTAGCCCCGCTGCGCGACAGCTTTGTGCTGCTGGAAACGCTCGACGGCGTGTGGGCAGAACGGGGGGCGGCCATTGACCTAACTGCCTATACGAAGGTGCGCGACCAGCTTATGGCACGGTATGAGGCGGTGCGGCAACAGTTTTTGGGGAATGATGGGCTGGTGGAAACGGCCGTTTCTGCCCTGCAAACCGCCCAAACCATCACCTTGCCCATTGGCGCAGATGGCTTTACGCCCCTGTCCTACGGCCTGCGCCACACCTACCGCTTGGGGCGCCGCCGCATGGCACAGGCTCAAGCATATCCCGGCAGTGCCGAAGCGTTTCACGAGTGGCGCAAAGCTGTCAAATATTTATGGCACCAGCTTGAACTGCTTCACCCCATCTGGCCTGGCTATCTCACGGAGTTGGCGCTACAGCTTCACACGCTGTCCGGCCATTTGGGCAACGCCCACGACCTGGCCGAGTTAAACCATGTGCTTTGGCAAAACCCAGAACAATTTCCACCCAGCCCAGTGCTGACGGTGCTACAACAGCAAATTACAGACCAACAGCGACAGTTTGAAGCGATGGCCTGGCCGGTGGGGCGGCGGCTGTATGCAGAACGGCCGTTACCGTTCACCCACCGCTTTGCCATCTATTACGCCGTTTGGCAAACAGAAGGGTCGTCAAATCCCCAAACCTCATTACAATAAGGTCAGCTATTGGTAGTTATACTGAACGTGGTCACAAAGTGACAATCCTTTGCGTCCAAGTAACAAGTCACAGGTGGCAAGTCTTGTTGGCACACGAGACTTGCTACCTGCTACTTGCTACTTGTAGCCAATAGGCAAAATAGCAGTTTGCGACCGTTGAGCGTATAGACAACTGCAGAGGGGTAGTACCGTGGATACAACATTTGATCATCAAAAAGCGCAAGAGATCGGCCGTCACGCCATGCTCGTCAGCGACATCCAGCGCAGTGCCCAACATTGGCGGCTCACCGACTGCACCGAAGAAACCCTGATCAACATGCGCCACACGCTGCTGGACGAAATGGAAACGGTGGAAACTGAGATCAACCGTATCAACGACCAATTTTTGCGCTACATCAACCACGGTCGGCCGTTAGAAACCGAGCAAACCCGCCAAACCATCAACGAACTCGCTCAACGCTGGCATCAGCACAACCAGCATTTGCAAGAGATTGACGAAGCCATTCTTGAACGTCACCTGCGCGGCCGGCTGGAACAGCGGCTTGGTGGACGTTTTAGAGCCGATCTCCTCGACTTTGCCGTGCTGTTCGCCATTCTCCTCATTGTCACCCTCACCCTGTCTGAACTACTTTTTTCTTTATCGGCCAACGCCATCCACTGGATCAGCCGCATTGATCTCATCATTAGTGCCTTTCTCATTGCCGATTTTCTGCTGCGGTTTTCGCTGGCCGAAGACAAAGTTTGGTACTTCAAAACGTATTGGATTGACCTGGTTGCCTCTCTCCCCTTCTCCCAATTTCTCAAGTTTGGCCGCCTCATTCGCATTGCTCGCTTTGCCCGGCTGCTGCGGCTGGGGCGGGCGCTGCGGGTCATCCGCTACACCTTTCGCGGACTAGACAAGCTGTTCCAAACGTTTCAGCTTACCCTTATCAAACGCTCGCTGCTCATTGCCACCGGGCTGCTGTTCTTTGGTGCCCTCAGCATCACGTTTCTGGAAGGGCCACGGGAAACGTCGCTGCAAGAGATGCAGCAAAGTTTGTGGTGGAGCTTTACCACGGTTGTCACCGGCGGTTTTGCCGACCTGTACAACCCCAGCACGGTGGCCGGCCGCTTGGTGACGGTGGGGTTGGTGCTGTTGGGGCTAACCATCACCGGCATTTTTACCGCCTCGCTAACTTCCGTGCTGGTGGAAGATGATTCGGCTCGTGCCAACCAGCAGCAGCGGCAGCTTGAAAGCCAGTTGGAGGATGTGCAGCGGCGGCTGGATTTGCTTTCGGGTGAAACCAACCAGGGGTTATTGGCGCTGGAAACGGTGGCGCAGCAGCTTTCTAACCAGCAAACGGCCGTTCACATTGCCACCGTCCTTGTCCGCACCATGCTGCGCGACTTTGCCGCCCTGTCAGCCACCGTTTATGTGCTGGATGAGGAAAACGGCCGTTTGTGTCAGCTTAGCCACGCCGGAGACAAAAAAATCGCACCCCCTGCCATCCTACCCATCGGCCAAGACTTTGTTGGGCGCGTCATCCATGAACTCCTCCACGAGAAAAATCTGGCTCAACTAGACATCGAACCGCAAACCCAGCCCGCCTTCGCCTTCGATGGCACCATCATGGTCTGCCCTCTCGTTGCCAATCTGCGCGTCATCGGTGCCCTTCACGTCATTCTGCCACCCGGCAAAGGACGCTACTATCTCTACAACCGCGCCCCCATGACCCTTGCCCATCACGCTGCCCTGGCACTTCACGCCCACACACCGCAGCCCACGCACCTTTCCCATAATAGAGCAGTAGAAACGCTTTTAGGAGCAACCATTGCCAAAGATTCCAAAGTCTCCTAATGGTTTCCAAATGCCTGCTAAATAGCTTCCTAACATCGCTTGCAAAAGTTGTCGCTTGCACAATTTTTGCTACCCTTCCATCATGAAACTTTTGGATCTAACCGACAATGCCCCTTGGAAAAAGCGCTTTCGCGCTGCTCGCGTTGCTTGGGCACGCCCCGCCGCCAACAACCCCGATCATGTCCTCGTTTGCTCCAACCAATCGGGCGCGTTGCAGCTTTATGGCTGGCATGTCCCCAGCAATCGGCTCACCCAGCTTACACACCGCACCAATGGCTACAGCAACGGCACCATCTCGGCCAACGGCCGTTTTGTCTACTACCTTGATGATGCCCAGGGGGACGAACTCGGCCACTATATGCGCGTTCCCTTTGACGGCGGCGAACCCGAAGACCTGACCCCCACCTTGCCGCGCTACGCCTCCTGGGGATGTGAAGAAAGTCATGACGGACAAACCATCGGTTTCATGACCGCCAGCCAAACTGGGTTTCAGCTTTATGTGCTGTCCGCAGGCACGGACGAACCCCAACCGCTATGGCACGCTACCGCCCT
>JAGQGA010000286.1 GCA_020432595.1 Anaerolineales bacterium
GTGGATGCGCCCATTACGGCCGTTCATGGCTTCGGCGGCGTTGATGATCAAATTCATCACCACCTGCTGAATTTGCCCTGGGTCACCCTCTACCAGCGGCAAAGTTGGCGTCAATTGCAGCGCCACCTGCACGTTTTTGGGGATGGCAACCTCAAACAAATGCAGGTTGTCCTCAATGACCTGGTTCAAATTAATGGGCTGAACATCAAACTGACCACGCCCGGAATAGGCCAAAAGCTGCTGCGTCAGGTTAGCCGCTCGGTCTGCTGCCTTAACAATGCGGTCTACGTGTTTGCGTGCCGGGTCGGTGACCGCAATTTTGGTTTGAAGCAGCGACGACTGCGCTAACATCGCCGTCAGCAGGTTGTTAAAATCATGGGCAATGCCGCCGGACATAATGCCTAGGCTTTCCAGCTTTTGCGTTTGCCGCAGCGCTTCTTCGGCTTCCTGCCGGGCGGTCACATCGCGGAAATTAATGACCATGGCTCCCACGCTTGGGTCGGCAAACATATTGGTGGCAATCGCCTCCACCCAGCGCCAGGAGCCGTCTTGGTGCCGCACGCGCACCGTGTAGGCGGCCGATTCGATTTGGGTGGGGTGGCGCAGCTTATCTACAATGGAGCCAGGCTCTTTATCTGCCGGATGAACAAGGTCGCCAATGGCGTGCCCCACATATTCTTCAACGGTGTAGCCAAGCAGCCGGGTGGTGACAGGGCTGGTGTAGGTAATGGTGCCGTCTTTGTTTACCAATGCCACGGTGTCATAGCCGTTTTCGATGAGGGCGCGGAAGCGGCGTTCGCTGTTACGCAATGTTTGTTCGGCCTGCTTGCGGTCGGAAATGTCGTGGACAATGCTTTGAATGTGGGAGGGGTCGCCGTTTTCATCATAAACGAGCGAAACGTTGATTTCGACGGGCACCAGTTGCCCATCTTTGCAGATGAGCCAGCGTTCGTAGGCGGGTATCGGCCGGCCGTCAAGCAAAGCCTGGCGCTGATTTTGCGAATCGTCCATGTCGCCTGGGGCAATGATACGGTCAACTGGCATGTTGACCAACTCATCAAGGGTGTAGCCCAAGAGGTCGGCCGCCTGCTGATTAACATCCAGAAAGACAAAGTTGAAATCAAACAGGAAAACAGCGTTGGTAGTGTGGGAAAACAGCGATTGGTAGCGTTGCTGTGTTTTACGCAAGCTCTCTTCGGCTTGCCGCTGCTCGGTAATGTCAAGATAAGTGCCCAAAATGCCGATCACTTGGCCGGTATCGTCGTGGAGGGGAGCCATGTAGGTGTCGAGCCAAGCGTGTTTGCCGTTGGGGAGCTTGTAGTGGTTAACGGTGTGGGAGGTGGTGTCGGTTTCCATTAAACGGCCGTCTATCTCATGAAAATAGGCGGCTCGGCTGCCCCACGGCAGCACCTCATCCCGCTTGCCCACAATCTCACGCGGATGTGCCACGGCTGTGTCGGCGGCAAAGTGCTGGTTACAGCCCTGATAAATATGATTGCGGTCTTTCCAAAAAACCCGCACTGGCACCGTGTCCAGCACCCGCTGCAGCATTCGCCGTGAATCATGCAGTGCCTGTTCCACCGCCTGTCGCTTGTTTAGCTCTTTGTCAAGCTGCCGGTTGGCAAACCAGGTGACCCCAATGCCGATGACAATGGCGATAAATGCCAGTTGAAACCCTTGCTGACGAACGGCCGTTATCTGCTCCCGCATCTCCGTCGTGGCAAGTTCCAGGCTAATCCCACCAACGATCTGCCCATCGTCCCGCAGCGGGCAGCCGGCCAGCAGCGAATCAGCCTGCCAAACATAAACAATGCTGTTTGTGGCGATAATTTTAGGCCCCAACGCCCGCAGTGCCGGGCTAGAGGTTACTTCCGTCACCGCGCCCGTTTCATCATAAAAACGAACGGCCTGCACCTTGGCGTTGTGGCGCAAATTCTCTGTCAGCAAATCCAGGCGCGAATCGTCATTGGTGCGGTAGATTTCGGAGGCAGCTAGGGAGTGACCAGACAACATCAGCGCCGCCTGCTTCTCGACTTCTTTTCGATAGCTGCTAATAGCCCGCTGCGTGTTGAGCGTTGTTAACAGCACAATCAGCCCGATGACGGTAAGGCTTATTAGCAGCATGAAACGAGTGGTGGGAGACCACTTTTGCCAACTCATCACGCTAACCTGCCGTTTGGTACCAAGGTCATAGGGCTATTGTACTGCCTCAACGTTAAAAATCGGGTTTCAATTTTCCAAAAGCCGCTCCTCATAAATGCGGCGCACGGTGGCTTCGATGTCTGGTTCGCGCACGGCTAGATCCTGGATGCGGAAGCGTTGCGATAAACGGCCGATTAATTCCGACGCGCCTATTTCCTCACGAGCAAACTGGTAGGTCACACGGCCGTTTTCCCGCGCCACCACCGTTGCCCCTACCACCGAGACATCGCTGTAGGGTTCAGCCAAATCCACCACCAGCTCGCGCCGGCCGCCAAAGCGAGTTTGCAGCGCGTCGAGCGAGCCGTCGTAGAGCAGCTTGCCCCGATCAATGATCAGCACCCGGTCGCACAGCTTTTGCACATCGCTGAGGTCGTGGGTGGTCAGCAGCACCGTGGTGCCGCGCTCGCGGTTGACGTGGCGAATAAATTGGCGGATGCGCTCTTTGGCAACCACGTCGAGGCCAATGGTGGGTTCGTCCAAAAAGAGGAGGTCGGGGTCGTGCAGCAGGGCGGCGCAGAGGTCGGCGCGCATTCGCTGCCCCAGCGAGAGGGAGCGGACGGGGGTGTTGAGGAACGGTTTGAGTTCGAGCATGGTTTCAAAGTCGGCTAGGTTTTGGCGAAAACGGCCGTTTGGCACGCGGTAAATGTGCTGTAGCAGTTCCAGCGATTCGATGACGGGCAAATCCCACCAGAGGGTGGTGCGCTGACCAAAGACGGCACCGATGCGGGCCACGTAGGCTTGCCGGTCGCGCCAGGGTAAACGGCCGTTAACCGCCAACTCTCCCCCCGACGGCACCAGCAGCCCGGTCAGCATCTTAATCGTGGTAGATTTGCCCGCCCCGTTCGGCCCCAAATACCCCACCAACTCCCCCCGCGCCACGGTGAAGCTGATGTCATCCACCGCCTTCACCAGTTCATACTCCCGCGAAAACAGCGTCCGCACGCTGCCCCACGCCCCGCGATATTGTTTGTTCAGCTTAAAATGTTTTTGCAAATTTTGTACTGTAATCATAGTTCCTCGGAATTTTTTTGACAGGATTTACAGGATTAACAGGATGATGGTGCTTGAAATCCTGTCAATCCTGTTAATCCTGTCCATACTTCTTAATTCCCCGTGCTTTGGTAGAAGCGGATGCCGAAGCGCCAGAAGGCGAGCGAGACTAGCAGGGTCAGGATGCCCACCAGCGGCGCGATGAAGGGGGCAACGGCGGGGAAGTTAAATGGGTCGGGTTTGTCCAGAAAGTAGAGTGCCGGGTAATAGTTGAGAAAGATGGCTGGCACAACGTAGGTGAAGAGGCGGCGCAGCCAGGTTTGGTAGATGTGCATGGGGTGGGCGATGAGATAGCTGCCGCCATAGGTGAAGATGTTCATTACTTCAATAGATTCGACTGTCCAGAAGGTGATGGTGGCTCCGACGATAAACAGCCCACCAAAGAAGCAGACCATGCCGAAGACGACAAAGGGGAGGTAGAGCAGCTTGGCGGGTGTCCAGGTTACGGTGATCAGCGTTTGGGCATAGAGAAAGACGAGCAGCCCCATCCCCATTTTGCCCAGCCGCCGCAGGACAAATTTGGAGCCAAAAACCTGCATGGTGAGGTTGAGCGGGCGCAGCAAAAGCTGGTCAAAGCTGCCGCGCCGTATCTCTTGCCCAAAATAGCCGGGGTCAAAGCCGCTGAATATCATGTCCATGATGCCGAAGGACAGCTCTTCCAGCCCGTAGAGAAAGGCGACTTCGCCCAGTGTCCAGCCGCCGAGGGTCTCGAACCGCTGGAAGACGAGAGCGAGCGAGGCGAATTCGAGGAAGACGGTGCTGCTGGTGGCAATAATGTCAAAGAAGAAGGCGAGGCGATATTGTAGCTGGCTGCGTAGCTGCACGCCGAGCAGCCGCCAGTAGATGGTGAGTGCATGGTTCATGTTACCCTCCTTGAATGACGAGGCGACGAACGGCCGTTTGCAGCACCCATTGCCCAACCAGCAGCAGCCCAATTGCCCACAGCAGTTGGTTGAGCAGAGCCAGGTAAACGGCCGTTCCCGTCAGCGTCCCCAAATAAATTTCAATGGTCGTGTTGAACATGGCCGGAAACGGGGTGAATTGCAGCCACCCTTGCAGCCAGTCGGGGAAAAAGCGGATGGGCATGAGCTGGCCGCAGAAAAAGGTGGCGGACAAAAAAGCAAAACGACCCATACCCCGCGCATCAGGTGACCAAAAGGAGGCGAGGTTGACCAAGAAGCGGAAGCCAAAGCTGACGAGCCAGCCGAGGATGAGGGTGCAGAGGACGTGGAGCCAAGAAACGGCCGTTTGGGGATAAACCAAATCCACCACCAGCTCAAACGCCACCATAATCAGCACCCCGCGCAGCAAAAAGTTGACCAACGCCCGCCCCACATCCTGCGCCAGCCAAAAGCGCATCAGCCCCAGCGGTTTGAGCAAATCGGAGCCGATTTCACCGGTGTAGACGCTGTTCATCAGGTCATACCAGCCAAAAATGCTGAGATAGCCGATGAGTGCCTGCGACAGTGCCGAATAGGTGATGACATCGGCCACCGTTAGCCCCGCCACTTGCGGCCGTTCGCCATACAGCGCCAGCAAAATTGCCATTCGCAGCAGCCCAAAGAAAAAGTTGGTCGCCAGCCCCGCCAGCGCCGCTGCCCGATAGGTCAGATACCGTTGAAATGACCGTTTTGTCATTTCCCAGAATACACGCATGTGGAACCTCCGTGTAAGGCGAAAAAAGCGTGGCAGGAGGGCAGGGGAGTGGAGGAGCAGGGGGGATTCTCCTCTGCCCCCCTGCTCCCCCGCCTTCTTCAACTGTTGGCAAACCAATAAAAAACGCCCTACTGTCATATATACACAGTAGGGCGTTTTGAATTCGCCTGGGGTTGCGTATGGTTGCGGCCAATTCACCGCAATTTTCCTCGCGTTTTTCGTCTCATAGGGGATGGAGTTTAGCAAAACGGCCGTTTGTTGTCAAACAAATTTCCAAGTGCATTAGGGCAATTGCATACTCTTAATTTATGCTTCATCTACTGCCTAACCAATGTCATTTCGACGAGTCCGTGAGGAGAAATCCCGTTCCCGTCGCCAAATAAGAGCGGGATTCCTCGGGGGACCTCGGAATGACATGTTTTATAGGGCGAGTATGCAATCGCCCTATCAAGTGCATTGCACGGGGCAAACGGCCGTTATTTGACCAAAATCAGGTACCCCGTGCACCGCACTGCCTAACCAAGCGAATCCGCCTGCCGCAAATATTCCCAGGTATAAATCCCGGTGTAATGGCCGTCGCTCCAGACAAATTGCAGCGCATAGCTCCCCATCGCCTCAACTTTTTCCAGCGTCACCCCTTCGTTGGGCGTGTCGCGCACCTTGTCCACGTCTGGCGGCTGCCCCATGTGGGCATGGCCGCCCCGGCATTCGACACAAGGGCAAACGGCTCGCAGCCCGGCAAAGGGCAGGCGGCTTTGGTGCCCATCGTTCCAGCTAATCAACAGTTCGCGGCGGCTGCGGTCGGCAGTAACGGCCGTTGGCCGCAATTTCACCGCTTGCTGTTGCAAAGGTTTTGCTTGGCGTGGTATGTTTTGTTCCATTGGGTCATCATATCACGTTGCTTATAGTTAGACGAGGAGCAGATGGGTTCATGAGCAAGTTGTCCCCAACATATCAAAAAGCTCACGCAAAGGCGCAAAGCCGCGAAGAAAACGTTTAGTCTTTGCGGCTTTGCGCCTTTGCGTGAAATTTCGTGACAGGTCGCTTATGCACTTCTTTAACGATGGAACTGGTTTTTTGCACACACAATGAGGATGTAGACAGGGTGTTGGCGGCGGCGGTGGCGGAATTAACGGCCGTTTTTCCCCACCGCCTCCTCGCCATCTACCTCAGCGGCAGTGCCGTAGACGGCACGCTAGTCGCCGGGAGCGATTTGGATGTGCTGCCCATCTTTGCCGGGGAATTTGTGGCCGACGAAGCTACCCGCTGCCGCGCTTGGGGACGCAGTTGGCAGGGAGCGTGGCCGCTGGATGTGGAGCTAGCCTGCCTAGCGCAGTTGACGCAAACGGGTGCCACTGGCCTAAAACAAAGTGCCGTGCTGCTGGCCGGCCGCGACATTCGTGACCAGGTGCCATGGGAACCGCTGGAAAATTTCCACCGCGATGCCATGCAGGGCTTTATGGCCTACGCCGCCGAACTGCGTGGCTTGCCCCCCACGCTGCGCTGGCCGCTGACCTACCCCGACCCCAACGACGAATTTTTTGGCTACGCCCCCACCGACACGCGACTGGTGCTGAAAACGGTGCTGCTGGGGGCCACACTGCGGGTGCTGCTGGAGACAGAGATTCGCTGTCGCTCCAAATTGGATGCGGTGCGGCAATATGAGGTGGTGTTTGGGGGAGAAACGGCCGTTTGGCTGGCAACCCTCCACGAACGCTGTAAAATGCAGTGGCACTACCAAATCCCGGCCGACCGGACCGCACTACGGACGCTGCTGCAACCGGTGCTGGCATTTGAAAATGAGGTATTACTAGAGATTGAGAGACTAGGAGACTGAGAGACTGAAAGAGCATCAGTCTCCTAGTCTCCCAGTCTCTTCTTGAAGCATGAGTGAAAATTTAGGCACGAAAGTAAAAGAAGTATTTCAACAACGCTTTAGCGAGGCCGCGCATTTTGTGGTGCGGGCACCGGGGCGGGTCAATTTGATTGGCGAACA
>JAGQGA010000287.1 GCA_020432595.1 Anaerolineales bacterium
GGCAAATAGGTGTGATACACTCGCCAGTCGGGGTTTTGTGTCAGCAGGATAATAGCATCGGTGGTGGCGAAGGGGTCGGCACCGGGGCCGTAGAGATTGGGCCAGCAGCCATCGCTGCCCTGCTGCCCCATGATAGTGTCGCCCACGTTGATGATACGCCCAGCGTCCACCTTGGCCCAGGATGGGGCAAATGGGTTGTGGCCGTGCGCCACCAGCCCTTGCGCCACTTCTGCCGACGAGCTGGGGCTGGATGGCAAGCCAAACCCCCAGCCACCGTCTGCCTGCTGCGTCGCCGATAGGACATCCATTGCCCCTGTGGGAGCGGGCACCCCCAGCCGCCCCAGCACGTTGAGCGCCAGCCCGTTGCTGTCGGGGTCGCCCCAGTCGCCGTTGATGTGGGCATTTTGCAGGAAGGAAACGGCCGTTTCATCCACCGCCGCCCCCACCGCCAACAGCCCCAGCATCGCCTCGCCCTGGCCGCTTTGCCCAAAGCTGGTGTCGTCATATTCGCCCGTGGGGGACAAATAGCCGCTCATTTGCAGCAGCAAATCGGTTCCAGCAAAGTTGGTGGCGGTATAGGGCGCACCGGCGGCGGCAATGCCTTGCAGCACAATCCCCACGCGCCCACCCCGCCCGGCAGCCAGATAATCAGGGGTGAGGGTTTCCAGCGCGGCAACAGCGTTTGTGCCGCTTATGGTTGTCCAAGCGGGGCTTTGCGGGTCGCCCCCGGCGGCAGCAATCGCTTCAATGGCCCGCGCCGTGCCGCCAGCGTTGGGGGCAGCGGGAAAACCGGGGAAGTCGGCAAATTGCGCCCAGCCGCCAGTGGCCGGGTCTTGCAGGGTGGCTAAACAGCCCAGTGCCAAGCGAACGGCTTCGGCGCGGCTGGCGAGGGGAAAGAAACGGCCGTTTGCCGCCGGTAACGCCTGCACCGTAGCAAAGAAGTCGTCAAAGCGACCCGCGCCGTAATCCACTTGGTAGGCACCGTTGCTGTTTTGCCAATTGTAAAGAGTGGTTAGGGGGGGAATATCGCCGGGGGCCCAGTCGCCACCAGGCGAGTAGAAATCTTCACCGAGACCGGCTAAGGCCTGGATGACGAGGGCGGTGGTGTTGCTGCTCTCGCCCAAGCCGGTGGTATATGCCCAGCCGCCGCTGGGAAGCTGGACGCTGTGCAAAAAGGCGCGGGCATCGAGGATGGCGGTGTGGGTGACGGGGAGGCCGCTGCCCACAAGGGCCATGACGGCCATCGCCGTTGCGTCGGGGTTGCTGAGCGTGCCAAAGCCGTCGTCCCAGGAGCCATCGGCAGCCTGTTGGCTGATTAGCCAGTCGGTGGCGGCGGGGGGAACGGGTTGATGAACGGCCGTTAAGCCCAACATTGCCAACGATTGGTTAAAGGCATCGTTCACGCCAAACTGCCCGGTGGGGGAGAGGTGCTGGGTGAGGCTGATGACAAAATTGTGGTCTGCAAAGGTGCGGGGGTCTTGATTAACGGACGTTAACCCCAGCAGCAATTTCCCCGCTTGCCCCCCGTTTGTAGCGGCATAGTCGGCCACGGCTTGGGGGTTGGCATGAAGGTAGGAAACGGCCGTTTGGCTGTGACCGGGATAAGGGGCAGCCGGGTTATGGCCGGTCGCCGCCACGGCCAACATGGCATCCAACGTACCGTTGACATCGGACAGGTTGGCATTGGCTCCAGTGCTAAAGCTGGTAAAGCCACCGTCGTCGTTTTGGTGGCTCATCACCCAGCGTGCGGCACGGTCTGCGCCGTCGCGGGGATCACGAAAGGGGTAAGTTGGGCCAGCGGCAACGGCCGTTTGCTGCCGCAAACCCGCCACCACGCCCAACGCTAACAGTAAACCGACGGCAAGGGCAGCGAACACAACACTATTTTTTCTCCACATTTTTATCTTTCCTCGGGGAACCCTAGTTTTTTGATCAGGGGAATCAAAAAAATCAGGGAAATCTGCGTCCCATTTAATAATCCTATCCACGCCCTCGCACGCTAAAAATAAAAAACTCGATGCGGGGCATCGAGTTGAGAAAGTTTGACGCTGGTTGATTGCGGTTGGCAATCGGTCGGTCGCTGCTTCTCAACCCCATTCCACGAGGGCGGAAACGGGTTCAAGGCGGGCGACCTGACTTAGGAGCAAACAGTTGTTGTTTGCTGCCATCACAGTTGCGGGACAGTACTGGACTTTTGTTGTGGTAAACGGCCGTTTGCCACAACCCACACCAGTTTCGCCTTTCAGTCTTGCCATCCGGGGCAGAGACACCTTAAACTGTTTTTAACTATGTAATTCTACACGGGGAGTGTAGCAAACCGCCCTGTTTCTGCCAAATCAAAGTTGCAAACCTGTTGTACAATGGAGGAGGTAAATTGGGGTTTTGCAAAAAATGGAGATTGGAGATTGCAGTATTCAATCTCCAATCTCCAAAGAAATGTCAGTTTATGGCTTAACAAGCCCACAAAGGTAATCTACCATGATTGAAGTGATTTCGATGATTGTGCTGTTTGCACCGCTGCTGCTGGTGCTGTTTTTGGCAAACTGGGCCGAATTGGAGCGAGAACGAGGGAATAGTGCAGGGGGATTAACGGCCGTTACCTACCTCATCCTTGTCCTCCTCTATGCTGTCTTGATCGGCCTAGGTCTGATTTTGCAACTGGTCAGCGGGCTGCTGAGTGGGGGCAATTTGCCGCCGGAACTGCTGCAAGCGTACCAAACGGCCGGTATTGACCTGGCTGTTATCGAATCGGTAGTGGCATCGCTGCCTAGCATTGGTCTGGGGCTGTGGCTGCCATCGCTGCTGGGGCTATTGCTGCTGCTCCCTGCCGTGCGCCGCTTGCTGGCGCGGTTTATCCCCATTGACCCCGCCAACCCTGTTCACGCTGTGGCTCTTGCCCTTTCAACGTTGGTGGTAACTAACCTGCTGGTCACGCTGGGGATTGGGCTGGGCAATCTGGCCGAGGCAGCCAGCACCACGGAACAAAATGCCGGGTCGCTGCTGGTGCAGCTTTGGGCACAACAACTACTAACGGCACTGCTGGCACTGGTGGGCGTGGGGTGGCTGCTGCGGCGAAACGGCCGTTCTCTCTGGCAGCGGTTGGGCATTACGAGATTAAACGGCCGTCAACTGCTCATCGGCGTGGGGATTGGGCTGGCGCTTGTGCCCATTGTCATTGGGCTGGAAACGGCCAGCAGCGCAGTCGGCTGGGAGGCCACCGATGTAGATCGGCTTACCGAGGCACTGCTCGGCCCTCTCTTCACGTCGATCCCCGGCATCCTCACCCTGGGGCTTTCGGCCGCCATTGGCGAAGAAACCCTCTTTCGCGGTGCCCTCCAGCCCCGCTTTGGGCTGCCGCTGACCGCACTTCTCTTCGCCCTGCTTCACAGCACCTATGGCCTCTCCATCGCCACCGTCGTCGTTTTTATCCTCGGCTACATCCTCGGCTGGCTCCGCAACCACTACTCCACCAGCACATCAATGGTTGTTCACGCCATTTACAACATGACGCTGGGGGTGATCTCGTATTTGTCGGTAGGCAATATTTAGTAGGGAGTAGGGAGTAGGGTGTCAAGAATACGCCCTACTCCCTACTCTCCACTCCCTACCCCTTAATCTTCTTCATCTCCGGGTCATAAAACGGCCGCAAAGAAACCTCCGCCGGATACAGCTTCCCGGCAATGTCAATTTCCCAACTGCCCTGAGCAATAAAATCGGCCGTTACCGGCTCATTTGCCTCAATCATAAACAGCCCCACCGCACCGCCCAGCGAAAACCCATACGACCCAGCCCGCACATACCCCACCACCACGCCATTGCGCCGCACCACCTCGGCGTGGAATAACAGCGGATTGGGGTCTTTTACCAGCACCTGCGCCAAACGGCGTGTCAATGGCCCTTGCACCCTTTTCGCCACCACCGCTTCTTTGCCAATAAACCCATCCGGCTTGTTCAAATCAACGGCAAACCCTAGCCCTACTTCAAATGGGTCATCGGTGTTGTCAATATCGTGGCCGTAATCGCGGTATCCCTTCTCCATCCGCAGACTTGCCAAGGCTTTCAACCCGGCATGGCGCAGGCCAACTGGTTCACCCGCCGCCACAATCACATCATACACATGCACCGCCTGCTCCGCCGGAACATACAGTTCATATCCCAACTCGCCCAGATAAGTGATGCGAATACACAGCACCCTGGCGTAGCCAATTTCAATTTCGCGGGCGCAGCGGAAGGGAAAAGCGTCGTTGGACAAATCGGCCGTGGTCAGCGTTTGCAGCAGGTCGCGGGATTTTGGCCCCTGGATGTTGATTTGGGCGTAAGCCGAGGTCATATCGGTGACAAAGGCGTGGTCATCGCGCCCAATATGCCGCTTCATCCACGTTTCGGCGTGGCGGTGCATGGTGTCGGTCACAACCACCCAATATTTTTCCTCATCCAGCTTGGTCACGGTCAAATCGGCCTCCAACTTGCCCGTCTCATTCAGCCAAGGAGTGTAGGTAATCTGGTTTACCTTGTCGTCTACGTTGTTGGCAGAAATGTGGTTCAAGATTCGGCCGGCGTCCCGTCCCTGCACCAGAAACTTGGACATAAACGACATATCCATCAAAATCACCCCGTCCCGCGCCGCGTGGTGTTCTGCCTCCCACCATGGAAACCAATTTTCCCGCCCCCAGGACAGTGCCTCAACTTTTGGCTCAAACCCGGCCGGCGCATACCAATCTGCTCCCTCCCAGCCGCTCACATCCTTAAAATAAGCCCCAATCGCCGCCAGTCGTTCGTGCAGCGGCGACCGTTTCGCGCCTCTGGCCGTTTGGTACGACATATTGGGGTAATGACAGCGGTAAACCATTCCCAGCGACTCCACCGTGCGGTGGCGGCGGTATTCGGGCGTGTTTTGGTAAACGTGCAGGCGGTCAATGTTAAAGCCAGTCACATCCACATCAGGCGTGCCATTGATGATCCAATGTGCCATCATGCGCCCCACGCCGCCGCCCGTCAAAATACCGATGGAATTTAGCCCGGCGGCGACAAAATAGTTTCGCAGTTCGGGGGCTTCGCCAATAATCGGTTTCAGGTCGGGTGTAAAGCTTTCGGGGCCGCAGAAGAATTTTTTGATGCCTAGTTCCAGGGTAATTGGAACCCGCGACATGGCCTTTTCCAAAAACGGGGTCATCCGCTCCCAATCAGGCGGGATTTCGCCAAAAGAAAAGTCGTTGGGGATGCGGTTGATGTTCCAGGGGGCGCACACGGGTTCAAATAGCCCCACCATGAGGCCGCCCACTTCCTCGCGGTAGTAACCGTAGTGGGAAGGGTCTTCCAGCACGGGCATGTCGGGAGGCAAATCTTTGAGTTCTTCGGTGATGAGATAATAATGTTCGGCCGCCTGATTGGGAATGTTGACCCCGGCCATCTCACCAAACTGCCGCGCCCACATCCCGGCGCAGTTCACCACATATTCTGCCTCAATGTCACCGTAATTGGTGCGAACACCGGCCACAGCCCCATTTTTCTTGAGGATGCCGGTGGCGGCTACCCCTTCGAGAATGGTTGCCCCCTGCTGCCGCGCCCCTCTTGCCAGCGCCATTGTCACGTCTACGGGGTTTACGCGGCCGTCTTCCTTCACGTAAAAACCAGCTTTCAAATCATCTACCCGCGCCAGAGGGAATAGATCTTTGATTTCCTGGGGAGAAATTTCATGCACGTCCACGCCGCAGTAGCGATTAAAGGCGGCAACACGGCGGAACTCTTCTAAACGGTCGGCGTTGCTGGCTACTTCAATAAAGCCAACGGGTTTGAATCCTGTGGCAAAGCCTGTTTCGGCCTCCAGGCGGCTGTAGAGATCACGGGTGTATTTGCGAAATTCGGTGGATGTTTCTGACGTGGAGCCAAATGTGACCATGAGACCGGCGGCGTGCCAGGTTGTGCCGGAGGTTAGCTGATCGCGTTCCAAAAGCACCACGTCTTTCCAGCCCATATGCGCCAGATGGTAGGCGGTGGAGCAACCGATGACACCACCGCCGACGATGACAACGCGGGCTTGTTGGGGGAGAGTTATATTTGACATATCCTTTTTACCTCTTCGGTTCTTTCGGATCTCGCGGGGTTAACAAATTTGGTACGTGGTGCGTAGTGCGTCAAAAGAGTTAATTGCCACGCACCACGTACCACGCACCACCTAAAAAGTAAGTCAACCCCCTGAATTCCCAAAGAGCCATCTATATGATCGAATTATGCGGGTATTTTAGTCTACGTGCAGCTTAAACCGTAATTGCGCTCAAGGCTTGGTTTTGCTTGGGAGGGACACGGCCACCTTTGACAAAAAACCGCCCCATGAGATTTGGCACAATGCCCCTCTTTAGTGCATACTGTTAACAAGGGGTCAGCTTTTCGACAAACGTTTGTAAGTAACAGGGAGATCATGCAATGAGTAGAAATAACAGCGCCAAAGTCAACCCGCCTTTTCGCGCCGACCAGGTGGGCAGTTTGCTACGCCCTAAGGCGGTGCTTGAGGCACGGCAGCAGGTAGCAGCAGGGAACCTAAGCAGGGAAGCACTGCGGCAAATTGAAGATGAGCATATCGCCAGAGTGGTAAAACAGCAGGAGGCCGTTGGACTCAAAAGCATCACCGACGGCGAATTTCGCCGCGCTTTCTTTCATCTCGATTTTCTGGAGCAGCTTGCTGGTGTGACCGTCACGGGAACCATTGCCGCCAGTTCCAACGCCCAGGAAACGGTTGGTTTTACACCGCCCAAGCTGAGCGTAACGGGTAAGCTGCGGCACGTGAAAAACATCCAAGTAGATGATTTTAACTTCCTCCAAGCCCAGGTCAGCCAAACGCCCAAAGTGAGCATTCCGTCACCCACCATGGTGCATTTTCGCGGTGGGCGA
>JAGQGA010000288.1 GCA_020432595.1 Anaerolineales bacterium
TGGGAATTCAGGGGGTTGACTTACTTTTCACGTGGTGCGTGGTACGTGGTGCGTAGCCAATTGAGCTTTTGACGCACTACGCACCACGCACCAAATTTGTCAACCCCACGAGATCCGAAAGAACCCAACTATTTTCAAGCATGATGTTAGCTTAACGGATTGTCTGGGCGTGAGCTACTTTTAGTTTCCGAACGACCATGCTATAAATCACGCTATTGTGGTTTGGCAGTGAACGGAGGTAGCAACTGATGTGGGAATTGAGCGGTTATCCAATAATTACGCAGGAGATGGCGGATTTTTATCATGAGCAGGGGTATTTGGTGGTGGAGAATGCCCTTACGCCCGATGAGTTGGCAGAGATGCGGCGGGAAACAACGGCCGTTTGTGCCGGTGATCGTGGTACAGACATTCGCAACTATGAGCCACCACCGCTGGGTGCAACCGAGGGGGAAATTCTGCAGCGGTACCTGTGCATCCATTTTCCGCATAAACTATCGGCTGTGATGCACAAATACCTTGCCCACCCCACCATTGTGGACGTAGCCACCCAGGTCATCGGCCCCAACGTCAAATGTATGCAGTCCATGCTCTTTATCAAGGCGGCAGGGAAGCCAGGGCAGGCGTGGCACCAAGATGAGGAGTTTATTCCCACCCGTGACCGCACGTTGTTGGGCGGCTGGATTGCGTTGGACGATGCCAACATTACAAACGGCGGGCTGTGGGTCATTCCTGGCTCACACAAACACGGGATCATTTGGCCGCAGCAGGTGCAAAACGACCCTCGCTTTGACTGCACGGTAGAAACGTGGGGCTTTCCCTACAAAGATGAAGATGCCATTCCAGTAGAAGTGAAGGCGGGGGCGATTGTCTTTTTTAACGGCTACTTGCTCCACCGCTCCCTGCCCAACTTTGCCCAAAGCGGCTACCGGCGGGTGCTAGTGAACCATTACATGAGCGCCGAATCGCTGCTGCCCTGGCACAAGCCGAAGGACGGGGAATGGATGGCGATTGCTGATTACCGCGACATTGTGATGATTGCCGGGGTGGATCCGTATGGTTGGAAGGGGGTAGAAGAGATTGCCCACCCCATGCTGCGCCCCAGCGGTGAGGGTGGCTGCGACAATGGCACGCGCCCGAAGGATGAGAAGCCGCGTAGTTTGGTGGTGGGGGGGATTGGGTAGAAGGGGACGACGGATGATGGATGACCGTCGTCTGTCGTCCGTCACCATCAAACGAGTGTTAGCCCACGCGGTAGACGCTTATCCGCATCAAAAAAGGGGAGGGCGACGACTTGGCTGGGGTGCAAACGGCCGTTTTTCTCCCGCAGCACCACAGATTGTCCCAGCCAACCCGCTTCTGCTGCCGGCGGCGCAGCAAAGCGGACATAACCCACTCCCTTCTCCAGCGTCGGTGACCAGCCGCCAGCGGTAATCGTTCCCACCACCTCATCGTCAGCCAGCACCTCTAGCCCCGCTGTCGGCACACCCGTTTCGCTTAATACACCAAACAGCAGACAGCGGCGGTCTGCCTTTTCCAATGCCGCCCTGCCGACAAAATCAGGCTTGGCAAAATCTACAAACGCCCCCAGCCCCGCCATAAACGGCGTCATTTGCAAATCTATGTCCGTGCCATTGTCCAAAATTCCTGCCTCAATCCGCCGAATTCCCATAGACTCCACGCTGCCAAAGGCCAATCCGTATGGTGCACCGGCGGCCAGCAAGTAATCCCATAGTGCTAAATGGTCAACGGCCGGATTGCTATACACTTCAAACCCCAGCTCGCCTGTCCAGCCTGTGCGCGAAATCAGCACCCGCTGCCCACCCAGCAAAAAATACCTAGCGTGAAAATAGCCAAAGCTGTCTGGCACCGGCTCATCGGCCGCTGCCCGCAATACATTCAGCGCGTTTGGCCCCTGAATTTGCAGCACCCACGATTTGGGGTCGCTTATAGCGACGTTGAGGCCATCGGAGTAGGCCAGCAGCCAGGAGTCAAATTCCCCGTTGGCACGTACATACCAAAAATGATCTTCTGCCAGCCGAATCAGTACCCCATCCATGAGAATGTTGCCTTGCGGCGTGCAGGCAATGGCATACCGCGCTCGCCCCACCTTCAGGTTGGCAACCTTGCGCGTGAAAATGCGCTCCAACAATATGACGGCATCGGCACCTTGGATGGACAGTGGCTTTTCCGGCACATCATACAGCATCACTTCACGACGCAGTTTCCAATAGTCGGCCACAGCATCACCGCCAACAGACAGGGGAGTGAAGCGGTTGGCATAGAGCGTAAAAACCATGTTGTCGGTCGCATAACGTTCCAAATAGGGCGATAACTCACCCCGCTTGGTGCTTAAATGTACGGTGGCGTGGGCAGTGGCATAGGATAGTTTATGAGGGCTGTTCATTTTTCGAGACTCATGATTAGATTAGACAGTCGTTGGCGGGATTATAACCCAGTTGATATGATTGGTTATCATTGAAACAGTATACCCAGCAATTAAAATTATACATCAGGAGATGAGACAGAATGGATGCAAAAATTACGCTTTTGCCCGGTGATGGTATCGGGCCAGATATTGTGGCAGAAACGCGCAAGGTGCTGGACGTGGTAGCGGCCAAGTACGGCCACACGTTTAGCTATACCGAGCAGCTTATTGGCGGCATTGCCATTGACGAAACGGGCGTGGCGCTGCCAGAAGCAACGCTGGGGGCGTGTCTCAACAGCGATGCCGTGCTGATGGGGTCGGTGGGCGGCCCGAAGTGGGACGACCCCCGCGCCAAGGTGCGGCCGGAACAGGGGATTTTGGGGCTGCGGAAGGGGCTGAATGTGTTTGCCAATGTGCGCCCGGTCAAGGTGTTCGACGCGCTGGCCGATGCCAGCCCGCTGAAATCGGAGCGGGTGAAGGGGGTTGATCTGATCATTTTGCGCGAACTGACGGGCGGGATTTATTTTGGTTCGCCGCAGGGACGGGATGCGGGAGAAAACGGCCGTTTTGGCTACAACACCATGATCTATAACGAAGTCGAAATCCGCCGCATTGTCGAAATCGCTTTTGATTTGGCTCGCAAGCGGCGCAAAAAAGTGACCTCGGTAGACAAAGCCAACGTGCTGGCAACCTCCCGCGTTTGGCGCGAAGTGGCGCAGGAAGTGGCCGACGAAAACCCCGACATTGAGTATGAGGTGGTGCTGGTGGATGCAATGGCGATGTATCTGATCAACAAACCGGCCGCTTATGACGTGGTGGTGACGGGCAACCTCTTTGGCGATATTTTGTCAGACGAAGCTTCGATGATTACCGGCTCGCTGGGAATGCTGCCATCCGCTTCGCTAGGGCTGCCCGGCACGCCAGGGTTATACGAGCCGATCCACGGCTCGGCTCCCGACATTGCCGGTAAGGGGATTGCCAACCCATTAGCAACGATTCTGAGTGCGGCGATGATGCTGCGGTCGAGCTTGGATTTGGATGAGGAGGCGACGGCCATGGAAACGGCCGTTTCCCAAGTCCTCGCTGCCGGACACCGCACCGCCGATATTGCCAAATCAGGCGAGAAAACAGTCGGCACCACCACCATGGGCGACCTCGTCATCGAAGCATTGGGCTAACATGAATTTTGAGCTTGTCAGCGACATCACCGACATCGAAACAATTGCTATTGGCAGAGCCATTCGGGAGTTGCCCACTTTGCAAGCTCGATTTGGTACCGGTCGCTGGCGAAAATTAAAAGGAAGGCTTCAGTTCAGTTGCTAGATAATGATACAATACGGTTAGCAGAAGTTCATTGGTATGAAGCGCACGGCATTGGCCGCAAGCGCATGAAAATCAAAAGGTTTCTTGATTAACATGATTACAAAACCAACTACTCCTCAATTTGCTATATGTATCAACAACCATAGCTATGAAGATGACTTAATCGTGCGAATGGTCTATCAGGTTCTGCCCGACGACGCGGCAGCACAAAGCAACTACTTACGCATTGTTGACGAAACAGGCGAAGATTATCTGTACCCTGCCACCTTCTTTATCCCCATTATTGTGCCAAATGAAGCAGACCAGCTTTTACTAAACGTTGCTTGACTAACACAAGCTAACTCACGCAAGGAAGAGGAAATGAGCCAGAAATTAAATAAATATAGTACCAAAATTACGCAAGATCGGCGGCAGGGAGCCTCGCAAGCGATGCTCTATGCCACCGGCTTACAGCCGGCCGACATGGAAAAACCGCAGGTAGGCATTGCCAGCATGTGGTATGAAGGCAATAGCTGCAACATCCACCTCAACGACCTCGCCGCCCACGTCAAAGACGGCATGGCTCCCGTGGGGCTGGTGGGGATGCGCTTCAACACCATTGGCGTTAGCGACGGCATCAGCATGGGTACCGATGGCATGAGCTTTTCGCTGCAATCGCGTGACCTCATCGCCGACTCCATCGAAACGGTGATGAGCGCCCAATGGTATGACGCGCTGGTTGCCCTGCCCGGCTGCGACAAAAATATGCCCGGCTGTTTGATGGCAATGGGACGGCTAAATCGGCCGTCGGTCATGGTTTACGGCGGCACCATCCGCGCTGGCTGTACCGTCAAACACCCCAAACTCGACATCGTTTCGGCGTTCCAAAGCTACGGCGAATATGTGGCCGGAAAAATTAGCGATGAAGAGCGAGAAGAGATTGTGCGCCATGCTTGCCCTGGCGCGGGGGCGTGCGGCGGCATGTATACCGCCAACACGATGGCCTCCGGCATTGAAGCATTGGGCATGTCGCTCCCCTACAGCTCGTCGTATCCGGCCGTTTCCGAGGAAAAAGCGCAGGAATGCCGCGATGCCGCCGCTGCGGTGCGCGTACTATTAGAAAAAGACATCAAACCCCGCGACATCATGACGCGGGAGGCGTTTGAAAACGCCATGGTTGTTGTCATGGCGCTGGGTGGCTCCACCAACGCCGTCCTCCACTTCATCGCCATTGCTCGCTCGGTGGGCATTGATTTGACCATTGACGATTTCCAGGCGGTGAGCGACCGCGTGCCGTTTATTGCCGACCTCAAGCCCAGCGGGGCGTATGTGATGGAAGATTTGCATGAGGTGGGGGGAACCCCGGCCGTCATGAAATATTTGCTGGAAAAAGGGCTGCTCAATGGCAACTGCCTGACGGTCACGGGCAAAACCGTAGCCGAAAACCTGGCCGAACTGCCGGGGTTAACGGAAGGGCAGGCGATTATTCAGCCGTTAGAAAAGCCGATTAAAGAAACGGGCCACATCCAGATTTTGCGCGGCAATTTGGCACCCGAAGGGTCAGTTGCCAAGATTACGGGCAAGGAGGGGCTGGTGTTCAAGGGGACGGCCAACGTATTTGACGCGGAAGAAGATATGCTGGAGGCATTGGAGCAGGGCAAGATCAAGAAAGGGGATGTGATTATCATCCGCTATGAGGGGCCAAAGGGCGGGCCAGGGATGCCCGAAATGCTGACCCCAACCAGTGCGATTATGGGGGCTGGGCTGGGCAAAGACGTGGCGTTGATGACCGACGGCCGTTTTTCCGGCGGCTCCCACGGCTTCATTGTCGGCCACATTACCCCCGAAGCGCAAGAGGGCGGCCCCATTGCCCTGGTGCAAAACGGCGACCAAATTACGATTGATGCTGAGAAAAACGTCATAGATGTCCACATTAGCGACGAGGAAATGGCGGCACGGCGTGAGGCGTGGGTAGCTCCGCCCTACAAATACACGCGGGGAACGTTGTATCGCTATATCAAAAATGTGAAGTCGGCCTCGGAAGGGTGCGTGACGGACGAGTAATCAGTAATCGGTAATCAGTCCATCTCGTACTGATTACCGATTCCCGACTACTGATTACTTCTTATGATTGAGATGGACGTGGAAAAGTATGCGCCTTATGTGGCATATGCGCGGCAAAGGGCGGCGGAGCGGCGGCGGTTAACGGCCGTTAACCCCTATAGTTCATGAGCAACCTTTGCCAGCCGTTCCACCGCCCGCTCCAGGTCGCGCATCGCCGTGGAGATAGCAAAACGGACGTGGCCTTCGCCGCTTTGACCAAAGCCAATGCCGGGGGTGGAGGCAATTCCCGCCTTGTCCAGCAGCGCCTCGGCCAGTTCTAGGCTGTTTTTGCTGCTGTTGGGGAAGCGCGGAAACAGGTAGAACGCCCCTTCAATCGAACGGCATTCGACGCCGTCAATCTCATTCAATGCCTTGACCATAAAATCGCGCCGCTGCTGGTAGGAGTCGCGCATCTGCGCCACAATGTCCTGTGGCCCATTGAGAGCGGCCGTGCAAGCGTGCATGGTGATGGTGGAAGCACAGGAAACGGTTTGGCTGTTGATTTTGGCCGCCAGCTTCATAATGGGGGTGGGGCCGGCCAGCCAGCCCAAGCGCCAGCCGGTCATGGCGTAGGCTTTGGAGAGGCCGTTGATGGTGAGGGTGCGGTCGGCCATGCCTGGGGCGGCGGCGACGGAGAGGTGGCAACGGCCGTTAAAAATCAGTTTCTCATAAATCTCATCCGCAATCACATACAAATCCGCCTCCAACGCCACCGCCACAATGTCGTCCAGCTCCGCCTGGGTGAGAACGCGGCCAGTCGGGTTGCACGGCGTGTTGACCATCAACGCCTTGGTGCGCGGTGTGATTTTGGCGCGGAGGGCGGCAGCGGTAATGCGGAAATTGTCGTTGCTTTCTAAGCTGACGGGCACGGGAGTGCCGCCCGCCAGGGTAATCATCGGCGGGTAAGAAACCCAAACTGACTCCAGGTACAATACCTCATCACCGGGGTTCAAAATGGCGGCCAGCGCCAGATAAATGGCCCATTTGCCACCGGGGGTCACAATGATGTCGCTGCGGGGATTGAGATGAATGTTGTTGTCCCGCGCCATCTTGTT
>JAGQGA010000289.1:0-2587 GCA_020432595.1 Anaerolineales bacterium
ACCCCGACATGCCCCACATCCAGTGCGAGCGCGTCCTCCTTTGCACCAACATCTGGACACCCGCCCTCAGCGAAAAAGTCGGCATCACCATCCCCCTCCTCGCCGCCGAACACCAATACCTCAAATCCGAACCCCTGCCCCAGCTTGCCCACGTCAGCGACCGCACCAGCGCCGACCACGAAGTCATCTACCCCAGCGTCCGCGACCTCGACGGCGGTCTTTACTACCGCCACTGGTGGGACAGCATGGGCATCGGCAGCTACCACCACCGCCCCATCATGGTGCGCCCCGCCACCCTCGGCGAATCAGCCGACCACCCCTTCACCCCCGATGACTTTGCCGAAGCACAAAAAATGGCCGAGGAAACGATTCCCGCCCTCAAAGGGGTCAGTTTCCCTTACCGCATCAACGGCATGTTCTCCTTCTCAGTGGATGGAATGCCCATTTTGGGCGAAACGCCCTTGCAAGGATGCTGGGTGGCAACGGCCGTTTGGCTCTCCCATGCCGGTGGGGTTGGCAAAGCGATGGCGCAGTGGATGACCACCGGCGAACCCGACGTAGACATGCGCCAGGTAGACCTCAACCGCTTCCTCCCCTACCAAAAAACCGACCGCTTCATCCAAATCGCCTGCGCCAAAAGCTACGCCGAAGTCCACGACGTGGTACACCCCGCCCAATGGAGCAGCAAACCGCGCAACCTCCGCCTCACCCCCTTCCACCGCCGCCACGAAGAAATGGGTGCTGTCTTCCAGCCCAACGCCGGGCTGGAAATGCCGTACTGGCTGGAAGAAAACCAGCGGCTGTTGGAAAAATACGACGACCAAATCCCCCACCGCAGCGGCTGGAGCGCCCAATACTGGTCGCGCATCCAGGGAGCCGAACACCTCGCTATGCGTGACTCAGCCGGGCTGTTCGACCTCACCAACCTCGCCATCATCGAAGTTGAAGGGGAAGACGCTTGCGCCTTTGCCAATTATCTTTGCACCAGCCAAATGGACATCCCCGTTGGTCGCGTCGGCTACACCCTGCTCTGCACCCCCAAAGGGGGCATCAAACGCGACATCACCGCCGCCCGCCTCGCCCCCAATCGCTACTGGTTCTTCACCGGCAACGGCACCCTGCCGCTAGAATTAGCATGGTTTCACCGCCACGCCACCGGCTACAATGTCATCATCCGCGACCTCTCCCACAGCTACGCCGCCCTTGGCCTTTTTGGCCCCAACGCCCGCCGCATTTTGCAAAAAGTAACCCCCAACAGCGTTGCCAACGATGCCTTCCCCTTCTACAGTTGGCAAACGCTGGAAATCGGCATGGCAACCGCCTACGCCATGCGTATCTCCTACGTCGGCGAATTGGGATGGGAATTCCACCTGCCAATGGACACCGCCCTGGCCGTGCGCGATGAGCTATGGGAAGCCGGCCGTGAATTTGGTCTCGTCTCCTGTGGCGTGGGGGCGATGCGCTCCATGCGCGTGGAAAAGGGGTACCGCCTCTGGGGAGCCGACATTTACACCGAGCACAACCCCTACGAAGCGGGCATGGGGTGGATGGTCAAGCTCAACAAAGGGGATTTTGTCGGCCGCGAGGCGCTGCAAGCGATCAAAAGCCAGCCCCTCACCCGCCGCCTCGTCACCCTCACGCTGGATGACCCCAATGTGTTGTTGACGGGGAATGAGCCTGTTTGGGGAAACGGCCGTTTAATCGGCCAAATCACCAGCGGCAGCTACGGCTACAACATCGGCCAATACATCGCCTTCGCCTACCTCACCCTCGACTACACCCAACCCGGCACCCAGATCGAAGTCGAATACCTCGCCCAACGCTACCCCGCCATCGTCACCACCGACGCGCTATTTGATGCAGCCAATGAGCGGATGAGAGGGTAAATTCTGTCTAGTTCCACCGCCATCATGCTATAATCCGCGCCATAAAACGAGCGTTTAGCAGTGGGTTGCACGTCCCGTGCAACCCACTACATGACAACAGTATGAACCTAACCTTCAGCGACGAACAGCGGATGATCATCGAAACCACCCGCGCCTTTGTCGAGAAAGAGCTTATTCCCTACGAAGACGAGGTAGAACGCGCCAACGCCGTGCGCCCTGAACTGGCGCAGCAAATCCGGCAGCGAGCCATCCAGTATGGCCTCTACGCCGCCAACATGCCGGCCGAATACGGAGCCGCTGACCTCGATCCCTTCACCCTCGCCCTGATGGAGCGTGAACTCGGCCGCACCAGCTACGCCCTCAACCACTTTGTCACCCGCCCCAGCAACATTTTACGCGCCTGCCAGGGAGAGCAAATCGAACGCTACCTCATCCCCACCATTCGTGGTCAGCGCCACGACTGCTTTGCTATGACCGAACCCAACGCCGGTTCTGACGTGCGCGGCATGGAAACTCGCGCCGTTGCCGACGGCAGCGACTTCCTCATCACCGGCACCAAGCACTTCATCAGCCACGCCGACATTGCCGACTACGCCATTTTGATGGCCGCCACGGGTGAGCAGCAAACCCCACGCGGCCTTCGCAAAAAGATCACCGCCTTTTTTGTGGATTTCGACACCCCCGGCGTGACCGTCAGCCCA
>JAGQGA010000289.1:2596-6879 GCA_020432595.1 Anaerolineales bacterium
CAAACCCCACGCGGCCTTCGCAAAAAGATCACCGCCTTTTTTGTGGATTTCGACACCCCCGGCGTGACCGTCAGCCCAGGCTATGACGTGGTTTCCTATCGCGGCTACAACAACTGCATCATCACCTTTGACAACGCCCGCGTTCCGGCCGGCAACATTTTGGGCGAACTGCACCAGGGGTTTGCCGTTGCTGGCGAATGGCTGGGGGCGACTCGGCTTAACGTGGCCGCCGCCTGCGTGGGCAAGGCGCAGCGGGCATTGGAATTGTGCCAGCAGTGGGCGGCCACACGGGTGCAGTTTGGGCAGCCCATTGGCAAAAACCAGGGAGTCTCGTTCAAGCTGGCCAACATGGCAACGCAAATCCGCGCCGCCGAGTGGCTGACGCTGGATGCCGCCTTCCGCACGGTGCAGGGAACGGCCAAGGATGAAGATTACGCCATGGCAAAGCTCTATGCCACGGAAATGCTGGCGATGGTGACAGACGAAGCGGTACAAATCTTTGGCGGCATGGGGCTGGCCGAAGAAAATCCCATTGTCCGCTTCTGGCGCGATGCCCGCGTGGAGCGCATTTGGGAGGGAACCAGCGAAATTCAGCGCCACATTATTTCACGAGCACTGCTACGATCTTATGAGGGTTAGGGGGCAGATAGTGAGGGGCTGAATTGCTTCTGTATTTTTTTATTGAGCAATAATGAAACTGTAGCTATAAGCCGTTTAGTTCTTGCTCCAGATCGGACAGCCGGCGACGGCGATGGAGGTAGAGTACCAGCTCACGCGCTTTGTCGCTGCGATTGTTCCCAGAGAGGTCATTATAATTCACGCCAAGGCGGAGGCAGAGAGCTTGGAGGGAGACTTCATCATAGGCATCTATTAGCTGCCTACGGAGTTGAGATAAATATTGTGTCTGATTCATGCTGAACATTTTAGTGAAAAAGTTTGGCTAACCAAATTTTCGACTATGAGAAGGAAAGAAGGGTTGAGGCGTTTGCTGAACCCGCGCCAAATCGCAGTCATTGGCGGAAGCGCGGCGGAAGCGGTGGTGCGGCAGTGCAATTTGATAGGCTACACGGGCGAGATTTGGCCGGTGAACCCCAAACGAAGCGAGATGGGCGGCCATCGCTGCTATGCCAGTGTAGCCGATTTGCCCGGCGCACCCGATGCGGCGTTTGTGGCCGTGCCGCGTGAACCCACCATTGAAACGGTGACGCAACTGGCAGCGATTGGCGCGGGGGGTGTGGTTTGTTACGCCTCCGGCTTTGCCGAAATGGGGGAAGCCGGCCGCACTGACCAGGCGCGATTGCAGGCGGCGATGGGCGACATGGCGCTGATTGGCCCCAACTGCTATGGGGTGCTGAATTATTTGGATGGGGTGACGCTGTGGCCGGATGAACACGGGGGGAAACGGCGGGAACGCGGGGCGGCAATCATTGCCCAAAGCGGCAACATTAGCATTAGCCTGAGTATGCAGCGGCGGTCGGTGCCGCTGGCGTATTTGATTGCCACGGGCAACCAGGCGGGAGTGACAGTGCCGGAATACATTGAAACGCTGCTGGAGGATGAGCGCGTAACGGCCGTTGGGCTGCACTTGGAAGGGCTGGACGACGTGGCCGCTTTTTCCCGCGCCGCGCTCAAAGCGTTGCAAAAGCGGGTTCCATTGGTGGTGCTAAAAACGGGGGCGACGGCCTTGGGCAGCCAAATTACCATGAGCCACACCAGTTCGCTGGCGGGAGCCGACGCGCTGTATGATGCGCTGTTTGCGCGGCTGGGGGTGCTGCGCGTCCATTCCATTCCTGAACTGCTGGAAGCGATTAAATTTCTGTCGCTGGTGGGGCCATTGCCCAGCGGCCAAATCGCCTCCATTAGCTGCTCCGGCGGCGAGGCGGCGATTGTGGCCGACCGAGCGGCGGCGCACGGGCTGACGATGCCGCCGCTGCGGCCCGAACAGGCAGCCAACCTCCACGCCGTGCTGGGGGATCGGGTGGCGTTGAGCAACCCGCTCGATTACCACACCTACATTTGGGACGACGAAGAGGCGCAGTATGGCTGCTTCCACGCCATGCTAGGCGGGGCGCAAGAAGTCACGCTGAAAATTCTCGATTTTCCCCGGCTGGATATTTGCGACCCGGCGGCATGGGTGAAGACGGGGCGAGCCTTTGCGCGGGCGGCGGCGAATAGCGGGGCGCGGGGGGTAGTAGTAGCGACCATGCCGGAAAATTTGCCAGAAGCGGTGGCGGAACCGCTGCTGGCGGCGGGAGTCGCGCCAATGTGGGGGATTGAGGAGTGTTTGGTGGCAATTCGCGGAGCAGCGCACATTTATGCGGCGCAGCAGGTGGCGGCGGAAAAACAGGCTCTTGCTTCCCCCACCCCACTGGCATATCCGGCCAACCCGATTCGCACGCTGAATGAGGCGGACAGCAAGAGCCTACTGGAGCAATTTGGTATTCCCACGCCTAAACGAGCGGTGGCGACGGGGGAAAATGCGGTGCAAACGGCCGTTTCCCTCGGCTTCCCCGTCGTCGTCAAAGTGCTGTCATCGGACATTGTGCATAAGTCGGACGTGGGGGGGGTGGTGGTGAATGTGCAGGATGAGGTGGGGGTGAAAACGGCCGTTTCTTCCATGTCCCACCTCGGCAACCAGTTTCTCATTGAGCAGATGGCGGCCAAGCCCATTGTAGAAATGATTTTGGGGTTGACCCGTGACCCGCAGTTTGGGCTGGCGCTGGTCGTGGGGGCAGGCGGCATTTTGGTGGAGCTGTTTCAGGACAGCCAAACGCTGCTGCTGCCCACCAGCCGCGCCGAGGTAGAGAGTGCGCTGTCGAAATTAAAGATTGCGCCACTGCTGGACGGATACCGGGGGCAGGCGAGGGTAGATAAGGCGGGGTTGGTAACGGCCGTTCTTAACCTTGCCCGTTTTGCCGAAGCGTATGCCGACCGGCTGATCGAGGTGGATGTAAACCCGCTGTTTGTGTATGAGGGGGGATTAACGGCCGTTGATGCCGTGGTGCGGCTACAATAAACATTGACCATGATGCTATAATATCTGGCAAAGGTGAATGATATGCAACTTACTTTAGAAATTAGTGATGAACTGGCGCAACAATTACGGCCATGGAAAAATGATCTATCTCGAATTCTTGCACTAGGAATTCGAGAATACCAAGCAACTTCTTCGCCACAGGAGTTTACTGGCATGGCAGAACTGCTTGAGTTTCTGGCCTCTCTCCCTAGCCCTCAAGATATTCTCGCCCTGCGTCCCTCACCTAAAATGCAGCAGCATCTTGAAACGCTTTTAACAAAAAGCAAGGAACATGGTCTAACAAACGAAGAGCAAAAAGAGTGGGAGCAATATTGCTATCTTGAACATTTGGTACGGATTGCCAAAATTCAAGCACGAGCAAAGCTGAACCAAACGGACATTTGAAGTGAGCCAGACATACATACCAATTGAACATCGTCGCTTGGTACATCAAAGAGCCATGGGAAGATGTGAATATTGCCGCGTGTTTGAAGGTGATAGTTTCGCCGTGTACACAATTGACCACATCATTGCGGAAAAGCATGGAGGGCAAACACATCCTGATAATTTGGCTTATAGCTGTTTGATCTGCAATCATTACAAGGGAACGGATGTCGCTTCATATGATCTTGATACAGGCCAGTTGACACCTCTTTTTAATCCCCGTCAGGATTGTTGGGGAGACCATTTTCGCGTTACAACTACAGGACAAATTGTTCCACTTACTGCAATTGGGCGCGTGACAGTACGGCTCCTGCAATTGAACCGTCCAGAGCGCATTAGAGAACGACAACTGCTGATTCAGGAAGGGTTCTTTGAGAACATTTAGCAAGTATATGATTTACTTGCTGACTAACTTGGCGCTTGCCAAGCGGTTCAGGCTCACACCAGCTTTGGCGGCTTCCAGACATGACAACAACCATAACGCAAACTAACACCCATTGGCACGGCATTCGGCTGGTCATGATGGGTGTGTTTCTTTTTTCGCTGCAAGATTTGGTGATCAAGCAGGTGAGCAGCGGCTATCCTGTGCATCAAATTGTGTTTATTCGCAGCGGCGTGGCGCTGCTGCTCCTGCTGCTGTTGGCCTGGCTGCGCGGGGAATGGCGGCTGCTGTATACGCGGCGATTAAGCTACCATATCGTGCGGGGCTTCATGATGCTGATTTCCTACACCACCTACTATCTGGCGATTGCTGCGCTGCCGCTGGCGGAAACAGTGGCACTTTATTTTGTCTCCCCGCTGCTAGTCACGCTGCTGTCGGTAC
>JAGQGA010000028.1 GCA_020432595.1 Anaerolineales bacterium
TGCTTTTGACGTGGTGCGTGGTGCGTGATACGTGGCAAATGAACCTTCTGACGCACCACGCACCACGCACCAAATTTGTCAACCCCAGGAGATCCGAAAGAACCCCTTTTAATTATCTGGTTGACGGGACGTTCGCTGCCCCCATTGCCGTAACCAATTTGCCAGAGTAGGGCGGCTCGTTTCTTCGGGCGGGTCGGTCACCACCAGCCCCGGCATTTGCACCAAACGGCCGTTAATCGCCTCCGTTGCCAGCGCATCGGCCAAACAATTCTGCTCCCGAGGCACATGGCGAAAGCTCACCTGCTCAAAAACGGCCGTTTGCCGACACGTCTGCTGGTGCAGCCGCTTCAAACGCTGGCTCATCACCCGGCTCAACCCCGACATCTGGCGCACCACCACCTCCGAATCCGACACAATCAGCACCGCTTTGGCCCCCAACCCCGCCGCCAGCGTCAAACCCAGCTGCGTGGCATAATACTCTGCCTCATTGTTCGTCATCATCGGCAGTTGGCGGCTAAGCCACCCCACAAAATACCCCTCCGACGTTCGCGCCACGGCCGCTGCCCCAGCATACTGCGTGCCAGCCATCCCCCCATCCACGTGAACTGTTAACTGTTTCATCTTAGAAAAAATCCTCCTCAAATGTCTCCATCTCGCCATTGCTCTGTGAAGCCGTCGGCTGTCGCACCGCCTGCTGCCGCAGCGGTTGTCCCCGCAGCGGCTGCCCCCGCAAACCCTGCCCGCGCCGCGCCGGCCGTCTGCCTGTGGTTGCACCATGAAGCAGCTTGTCCATGGTGATGGAGATAGCGCCAATAAACAAAATACGGGTAAGCCACACCAAAATGGCGACAAAAATGGGTGCATAAAAAAGCATATCGTTGTAGGAAATGAGGGAGGCACCGAGTAAACGGCCGTTAATCGCCAACGCAACCGCATACCACGTCATCACCGCATTCATCGTCGCCCCCAGAAACCAAGCCCCCAGCAGCAGCCAAACCTCCTTCGGCTCATCCCTACCCTGCTCCGGCGTAAACATCCGAATCAGCCCCGCAAAATCAATGCTGCAAAAAGCAAACGCCAAAATCGTTGCCCACTCCATCCCCGCAAAACGCAAACCGCTAAACAAATTCAACAAAGCATAGCGCGTCGTGTCAAAATTAAAGATCTCAAACCCAACCAAAGCCGCCACGAGCAGAACCGTTATCACAACGCCACTATCCACCCCCTTTTTTGCCGAAAAGACACTCAGAAAACTCATCACCAACTCCTAACAGAGGCAAGCCAGAACCGAAAACGTTACATAGAGGTTCACAGAGAAGACACACAGAGGCACAGAGGAAAAATGAATCGTTTTTTGTAACTATACAGATCCGCTTAAAAGCTATGAAAGAAGCTCGTCATTCCCGCGAAAGCGGGAATCCATGACTAGGCTGAAGATGGATACCCGCTTTCGCGGGTATGACACCTGAGTTACCATTTTTCATACTTTCTCTGTGAAACTCCTTCTTATCTCTGTGCGGCTCTGTGTTACCTCTTGCCTTGCATACAAGAATTTAATCGTTCAACTACTACTTAGCCCTCATCGGTTCATACGCCGCCTCCCGCCCATCAACCAGCCGCGCCACCCGCTGCGCTTGCAGCCTGATGGCATTCTGCAGCGATGTTTGCCCCCCCGGCCCAGCCATTGGGTGAAAGAGCCTAGTTTCCAACCGACTGCCATACGCTTCCAGCACGCGCACAATCCCCATATCCCCCAGTTCCACCGGGCGCGACGGCCGGCCAGTTCGCACAAACTCCTCCGGCACCAGGCTGCCCCGGTTAATCAACTCCAGACACAGCGAGTCCGAAATTAACGGCCGCCACTCCTCCATCAAATCCAACGCCAAAGACGGCCGTCCCCGCGACACAGCATGAAAAAAGCCAAGATGAATCTCCAAGCCGGTCAACCGAATCGCGGTTCGCACCTCCTTTAGCAGCAAGCTATAGGAAAAACTCAGCAACGCATTAAACGGATCGGGCGGCGGATAATATTCCCGCTTGGCAAACCCCCACGCCGGATCAATCAAGGCCCTAATGGCCGCAAAATAAAAAACGGCCGCTTTTCCCTCATACCCTCGCAGCGCATCCAAATCCTGCGCCCCCGCCGATTGTTGCTTCATCGCCATCATGCCCACCAGCGCTTTGTCAAACATAGCCTGGTCAACATGCACCCGTTTAGCCTGCCGCTGTAGCACCACGCGCTGGTTATGAATCTTGGCATCCACAATCGCCTTAGAAACCTGCAGGGCTGCCTGCTCATCGTTCAGCAGCATAAACTGCTTTTGTCGCAGCTCCACATGGGATGACTCCCCCCCAGTCGCCCAGCCGCGCCACGTCCCCTGGCTGGAAAGGAAGGCCACATCAACCCCACGCTGCAGCAGTGCCGCAATCGCCTGGGTCGTAATTTGCACGTTGCCATGCAAAGCGACTTCCTCCACTTTTTCCAATGGAAATTGATCTAAAACCTGCCGCTGCTTCGTCACAACCAATCTGTCACCACGGCGGTGTACCTTTGCTCCTTGCTCCCGAACATGTACCTGTGTCATTTTTACTCCTTTATATCTATACAGGTGTCATACCCGCGCCGCCGGGTATCCACACCAACATTTACTTAAGCTGATGCATTTCATCCCGAATAAAAAACCAGCCAACAAACTGAAACCCCTCGTTAAAATTGGTAATGCGCGTTTTGTGGGTGTGCATCGTCAACCCCAGGCGGCGCAAATTAAGACCCGCCCACTGTTCTGCGCTGTGAATGACCGCTTTATGGCGGCTAAGAATGACAAAGTCATCGGCGTAGCGGATGAGCGAGATGCCCGGTTTTTGCATGGCACGGTCAAAGGGGTGGAGATAGAGATTGCACAGCAGCGGCGAAATGACGCTCCCCTGAGAGGTGCCGGTTGTTGTTTGGTCGGGTCGCCAGGCGTTGCCAATACGGGTGTTGAGCCACAGCTTGATAAGCTGCCGCAGCGGCCCAGGCACCCGCCATTGCGCCAGTTGCCGCAACAAACGGCCGTTTTCCATCTGACCAAAACAATCCTCGATGTCCGCATCTAGCACCCAATAAGCACCGGCTGCCCGCGCCATCAAAATCGCCTCAGCCGCATCTTTTGTGGAACGGCCGTTGCGAAAACCAAAGCTACAGGGCAAAAACTGGCGGTCAAAAATCGGTTCCAAATAGTTATAGACGGCACGCTGCACAATCCGATCCCGAATAGCCCAAATGGTCAACGTGCGCCAGCGCTCATCCTTTTTGGGTACCAAAAGCTGCTTAACGGGGCGCGGCTGGTATTGTTGGTTCACCAGTTCAACATGGAGCGCATACAGATTTTGCTCAAGCTGCTCTTCAAATTGAGCCACCGTCTCTCCGTCGGATCCTTTGGCACCCTTGTTGGCACGAACGGCCGTCCACGCTCTTCGCAGCGCATCCATGGCAAACGCTGCTTGCCACGGTCCATAGGGTGAATGAAACCTGGAAATCGGCAGCATAGATTTTCCCTGTTCAGCTGGGGCGTTGGGCTTAGGGGTTGTTTTCACGGTTTTCTTCGACACATTACCTCCTATAAGAATAGGACGCAGATTTCCCTGATTAAACTGATCAGGAAAATCAGGGAAATCTGCGTCCCATTTCCGTGCTTCGTGGTGGGAAATTACCGATCTTGCCGCCGATGTGTTTCCCGCAAATAGGTGGTACGGGAAGTCAACAACTGCCGCAGGGGAATGGTTGCGCCTGCCTCGTAATAGCGAACGGCCGTTTCGCCAACCAGCATCGTCGTTGCCCCGCTTGCCAAGCCACTGATAATCCAGCCCAGCAAGGGGATCAGCTTCACCAACGCCAGCACCAGATAGCGCAAGCCAAAAACGCCAACAATCGTACTAATCACCTCCCGATTTAGCCCTCCCGTAGGCGTGTAGCCATAGGCAGCCCCAATTCGCAGCACCACCCCAACCTGAACCATTGCCTGCATCGGCAAATCGAGAATCGGAACCGGTTGCGCTCCCATCATGCCCGCCAAAACAGCCGCTTGCCGGGCAATCCGTTGCGCCGCCAGCCGCCGCAAGGCGTGGATCTCGCGCCCCAATGGTACCGCCAGCTTCGGCACCGTATCCAGCAGCTTGGGCAGCAACTTTTCCTGCACATGCTGCCCTGTTCGCGCCGAAATGGGAATGACCGCCATCCCAATGCGTTGCTCAATTTCACCAAGCTGGGTGTCCACTTCGGCCAGGCCATCAATTTTGTTGAGGACAACCAGCAGCGGCCGGCCGCTGGCACGCACCGTGGCAATCCAGCGATAATCCTCAGCCGTCACGCCCACCGTGGCATCAATTAAGTAAATCAGCAACGCTGGATCACCCAGCGCCAACGGCAGCGCATCATAACTGGTCATATCCACAGCTTGCTGCCCCAACAAATCGGCTAAAATAAACAAGCCATAGGACTCAAGCGAAAACGCTTCTTCCAGAGAAAGATTGGGCCAAGAAACCAAGCTGTTACCAGATACGTCAGTCATTGGCTTTTCTTCCTCTGGCCGCCAGCCACGCAAATAGTCAAACAAGGTGCTTTTGCCCGCACCGGCCAAACCAATCAGGGCAATGCGCGCCTGGTTTTCATGGCTGATCTCGGCGGCTAATTCGTCCCACTGCCATAGGTTACGCAAACTCTCAAACCAGTTCATGCCGTTGCCCATACTATTAAAGGAAGAGGGCATCTCACCTAGCTCGTCCCATTCACGGGAATCAAAATTGTCATAGTTGTGTGGATTCTTCATATTTAGTTTCATCCTTTTGTGTAAATGCAGTTAGGGGCAGACCCATGCGAAAACGAAGTAAAATTAACCGCTCATGGTCTGCTATCTCTAAGGTTTGTATGGGGCGGGAAATAAGCGCGTGTTGTTCAGGCAGCACTGCCAGCAGTTGCTCTGCTGCCGCTGCCGCCAGCACCGTCCACTCTGTTATCGGTGACCGCTCGGTTTCGGCAATTTGTGTTTCATCAAACGGCCATAAGGGTGCTGCCTCTTGCCAAGCGATTTGCCACCATTGCTGCCGGGCTGCGGCGGTTGGGTAGTGGGCGGTGAGGAGATCAACGGCCGTTAACTGATCCAACCAGCTCAATCTTGACAGCCCCACTTGTCTTAATGGCTCCAAGATGGCATCATCAAGATGCTGTAGCTGCGTCCCTAATCCCCCAATACTGCTGGCAGCCGCCTGCGCCTCTGGCTCTACCTCTGTTATGTATGCTCTGTAAAGGTCAAGCCAAAATGGTTGGCTTGCCATCGCTTGTGTCGGCTTAGGGCAAGTCATCCTATACAAATGGCTAACCATTTCCCCAATCTCTTCGACTTTATTAAGCCAATGCTGAACTTGCTTGTTCAGATCAAGCAAGGTGTGGCGAACGGCCGTTAATAACATTTGCTTGCGCCTCTGTTCCGCTTGGCGAACCAAAACATAGCCCAGTTGCTGCCCCATTTGCCGCAACTGCCAATAGTCCAAAACAAGCTTTGGCCATTGCCAAGGCTGAATACAAACGCGCAGCCAGCGTAGCCAGTGGGTATCTGCACGATGTGAGCCCGGCCACGTTTCGAGCCGTACCCCTATTTGTGCTTCCAACACCCCTCGCTCGTCAGCCAGTGCAGCTTGTTGCTCCTGTTGGTCTGCTTCTGACCCGAGCAGTAACTCATATTGCATCGTCATAGCTTGGGAAAGGGTATGGAGCCAACGGCTATTGCGATCCACGGCAGTAATCGGTTGTTTATTTAGGTTATTCATGAGTTCGTCCTGTAGCTGGCGATGGGCTGCCATGAGTAGATCATCTGCTGCCTGCTGTGCCAGAAGAATATGATGGTTAAGTTGTTCGCTATCACCACTATCGACTAGACGAATCCAATGAAAGCCATTGACCAACTCCCACGGCCACGGGGCTTCCCACAGATTGTTTTCGTAATTGGGCAAAGGCCATGGCTTGAGTTTGGCCGTAAGTGCTTGTGCTACATCAGCGGGCAACCATTTGTGTTGTTGTAACCAGGCTGTTGCTGTTGCCTCGTTGTTGGGTTGCTCTTGGGCTTCGGCCAGCCATTGTTCAAACACGGCCGTTAACCAATGAACTAAACAATATTGTTGTAAATCAGCCTGTGACCACCCGTACTGGCTAAGGCCAACCGTGAATACCATCGGCTCAACTGAAGCGCCGTTTTCCAAGAGAATGCGTAGCGAACTGGTTACGAAAAGCCAGAGAAAGTCAGCAACTGTTTGCTGTAAGATGGTGGTAACTGGCAAGTACAGCCCCACTTCGTTAAGGCAGCTCAGGAGAATGGCGTTGTGCCTAAAATCGGTTAACCCTTCTAGCTGTGCGTTATTGGGATCGGGGGCTAACCAAACGAGCCACAGATTGGTAGAAATGCCTAGGGTTTTGCGAATGGTTGCCGGGAGTTCTTGGCTCAGGGAAACGGCCGTTTGTGCCTGCTGGCTATCCACCGCCGCAAACAAGAGGATTACCACTACCTCCTGATACTGAGCAAGCTGCCACCCTTGATGCTGTAGTTTTGTCGCCAGGTTAGTGGGGGAGATATTGGCTAAAGCCACTACTAGGTCATTGGCAAAACTATTGGCCACGTAAGCAAGATGGGCAATCGCCACCCTGGGGCCTTGCTGCACCTGCATGCGTTCCGCAAATAGTTCGTAAACTTCCCCAGCCTCATCACCATTTGTAATCACAAGCGTTCGTTGGATAGTCGAGTTTATCATCGTTTTCCCCTGTTTTATGTGCCAGGCACTTTGGAAGTGCCTGGCACATCCGCACTACTGCTTGCCATTTACCGCATAGGGAATCCCAGCACTAAACGCATCAATGCGGCGTAAACTGTCGGTATAGTTACGCACAAGTTGCTTGAGTTCTCGCAGTTGATTATCAAGGGCAGAGTTGCCGTCGGAACTGCTGTTATAGTAATCGGTCAGCAACTGAATCGCATCGCGCAAACCCAGTGACGCAATTTGTGCCTCAATCCGTTCGTTGACCAGGTGAATAAGACCGTCCCGCTCCATGAAGGCGTTGATGGCGTTTGTCAGTCCGTTGGCTAATTTGAGCGGGGTTTCCAAAGGATCGGCTGGCTGATAATAAAAGAAGGTGCCTTGGCTGTAGATGAGGCCAAAGATGGAACCCAAGGCAAACATCAGCCGTCCCTGATCCGTTGTCGCCAAGAAATCGGGCAAGACGTGAAGCGGCCGACGTTTGTTGTGCCGTTTTACAGCTTGCTGATACAGATCGTATTGCCGCAAGGCAGATGGGGGCGCGCCAGCCACAACGGTTAAGGCTGTTAAACGGTAGGGATCACGAGTGGAGACACGCATTGGCTCCTCAGTAAAGAGGGTGTCGGCATCATTGGGGACGCCCAACACTTCTAACCGAGCTAACCCTTCGCCCCCATGAGCAAGCCGGGTGCGATCCAAATTCCAGGAGGGAGTTGCCAACCGAAACAACTGCTGCCGACGGGCATTGGGAGCCATTAGATGGCTTTGATCTTGAATCGCTTGTTCAATGCCGATGGTGGCGATGGACTGGAATGAAGGACGCACGATTTGCAGTAGTTGTTGCTGTAAATCGGCTGTTGCTAGTTGGCAAAGGGCAAGGGGATCCGGCAAAAGTGTCTTGATGTCGGCAACGGCCGGTTTATGCTGCTCGTACAGTGAGGCCACATAATCGGGCTGAGCCAGACTAATGGTGGCAACATCATTTTTGCTTAACACCACAAGCTGCTCGTCCCCATCTCGCCGCAGTTGGGTGGCAATGTTTTGCAGACGGGTGGTGAAAGCACGAACGGCCGTTTCCTGTTGTTGCACCCATTCATTGAGGTTATGCCATAGCTGCTGCTGGGTTTGCGAACATTGCCGTCGCATCTGTGTTTCATAAAGCGTTTGCGCGGCATGAAAAGTTCGCAGCAGAGCCTGGCGCAGACGCGCATTGCGGCCAAGAAAAAAGCTGTGGGCGGCATGGGCAACGGCCGTTTCTTGTTGTACCAATGTTTCACGTTGCTCAATTTGCTGCTGCTCTAGGTCGCGCCCCTGTTTATGTGCTAGGGAAATCAACTCGGTTAACTGTTGCGACAACGCCTGTAGGGTTGCCAACAGCGATGGCAAACTAAGCTCCGATGACAACAAAGCTGACTGCAGCCATTCCTGCCATTTGCCCAGCGTGTCATGGTAAATCTGTTCCCCGTTGGTCATGATCTGGGGAATGAATGTCTCTTGCACTCGGGCATGACCATATTCGCGCACATAGCGGGTTGCTTCGGCGGGCAACTCTTCGGCGGGTTTCTCCTGTAGCCAGCTTGGGGGAGTCATATCAACGCGCATCAAGCCATTTGTCTGGGGGTCTTTCTGCAAACGATCTGCAAGCGGTGTTGCTTCCAGCCCCATAAGCAATGCCCCCGTGTCTGGCTCAACCGCTTCTGCTAACCAGGCATGACTAATCGCATCCCGTAAAAACCACGTTGTGTGGAGGTCAGCCACGGCGGGTGCCTCAAAGGTGAGGTGGCCGATACCAAAGCTGCTGAGGATATGGCCTTCCCCCGTAGTGCTTTGTTCGCTGAGCACTTCATTCATATTATCAAAGGCATTTTCCCCCTCACGACCAATCTGGCTGCCCATTTGCAAAAAGATGCCTTGAGCAACCATGTGGCAGACATCGTTGAGCGTCGGCCAGGTTTGCCCGCGCTCATCAATCCCATCAATGACATAATAAAGATTGTAGGGAGCTTCATGGCTGTTGATGATGCGCCCATCGGGGTAGCTGGCCTTAAACCCTTTTTTACACATCAAGTGATGCAGCTCTTCCAGAGCTGCGCCCGCGTTTGGCAACAAATTGGGGCCTTTGATGCCGCGAAAGGCTTGGTGCAACAGGCCAATGCCGGTGATATGGCAGAATTCAGCCTGGGTGCCAAGGTTGTCAAAGTCGTTGCGGATGAGATGGGCCAGCTCAAGAAAGGTGCCAGAGCCAGTGCCGCCAACCATGCTGCCGCAGATGAAGACATTGATCCCTTGCTGTTGGGCAAGAGTGGTGTTATCAAGCTGCTCGCGCCCGGCCAGAAACCAAAGAGCCTGGCTAATTTTGTCGCTCACAGGTTTGTAATTCCACAGCAGGCTGAGGAGGCCAAACGGCCGTATTTGCTTAGCCCCATTGCGTAAAACCATGGGCGGCAAAGCCGCCATAATGCTGCCCAGCCGCTCTTGAATGACACGGTGGGTTTCAATGTTACGCATGATGCTGGGTACCGGAACATTGCCAATGCTGATAAATTCGGTCGTGGGTTCAAGCACCACGTCTCCATTTGGCGAAGCGACTGTGAACAGTTCCTCCGTTGTGTCAAAGGCCAGCAAGCGAATTTTTTGCCGCCACTCGTTGCCATAGCGCTGTTCCAGGATCAGCTTTAGATAGGTAGCTATTTTCTGACCCGTTCCGCCAGCCCCCACAATGAGCGTGGGGCGCATAAGCTGAAACTGAACGGCCGTTTGTTGGGTGCTGAAAGATTGAGCGGACATAGGTTCTCCTTATGAGTGTAAGCAGTACATAGTGGGTTGCATATGGTGCAAGTCATGTCACTGCTTAGGATTTATTTGCCAGTTGCGCTGAATGGCGCGAAGGCGAAGATTTTCGTACCGTACTGTGTAGTTAGGTGGGATGAGCAGATGGGCATTGTCGTGCAGGGACATTGGCTGGGTGAGGAAACGGCCGTTTAGCTGAATGCCGTCATCTCCAGAGACACGCATGATAGGCATCTCATTCAATGTTGTGTCAAGCTGAATCGTCAGCGTAGCAGTTGCGCCTATCAAGGCAATATCGGCTGGTGCTTGACCAATGGTTACGGCGGGTTTTTTAAAGGTGTCCAGTTCAATTTGCTGTCTCTCTGTGCTTGTGTCGCCGCCTGACAAGATGAAAAGCGTGCCGCTCACAGCGGCGAGCGGTCGAGCCTGGTGCCTTTGCCAGCCATAGACAGCCGCGACCACCACGAGAAAAGGCAGCAACAACCAAAGCCAACGGGAGGGTTTAGGCAATGTCGGAGCGGCTGCTTGCTGGGGGGCTGGCGTTTGGGTGCTGTGGATGCTTGGCACAACCACACGGGTGGCACTGGCCGTTGGCATGGGTGGTGTCGTGGTCATCGTCGGTGAGATGGCTACCGTAAACGGCGGCAAATGTGGGGCAAGCGCAGTGGGTGACACGGGTATGGTGGTGGGAATCATGGTTGCTGTCACGGTCGGCAGCAGTTCATAATCCTCCCAAACGGTGATCTGACCAGACCCGGTGACATCAATTTGCCAAAGACCAGGGGTGGGCAGCTCAATTTGCCAAAACTCCTCGGTGCCGTTTGTTTGGCTGTGGTGGCGGATGGTGGGGGAAACGGCCGTTAATGGCTCGCCGTGTTCGGGGCGAATCAGCAGTTGTTGCTGCGGGTTGCTTTTCTGAATCATCAAGGTCATGTTGGCAAGATCGTCTGGCACAAGAAAAGGAAACTGCTGCGCCGACTCTTCGGCGAGGGCTGTTTGCACAACCGCACCGGCTGTCTGCTGTTGGGTTAGTGTGGTGAGTAAATCGTGATATAGGCTTGGCAGTAGGTTGGGTTGCTCAATTTGCCATAGCTGGCCGGAAGGGGTATTGCGGCTAATGGTTTGCCAAATAGGCAGCCATGGAGCCAAGACATCATCGTTATCAGGATGGCTACCGCGCAGGAGGATGGTAAAAAGGGTGATGTTGGCTTGGGCAAGCTGCTCGCCTTCAGCCAAAAGGTCAGCCATATAGGCTTCGGTTTCGGAAGCGGTGGGGTTGTCGCGCCATTCAGGCTTCCCATCTGTGAGCAGGAGAATGGCGGAACGGCCGTTGGCGATGCCTAAATCACCGCTGTGGACTAACTGCTCGCGGGCGAGCGAGAGGGCGGCAACAGGGTTAGTCCAGCCCATTGCCGTAGCAGAGGAAAGTGAGGTGAGGAAGTGGTCGTACTGATGGGTCGCTGTTGGTGCCAAGGTGTGGAGGGAAACGGCCGTTTCCGCCTGACTCCCAAAGAAGATTAGACCAGCCTGGTGCCGGTCTGCATCCTCATGGATGCCGAGGGCTGTGAGAAAAAGACGTGCTGCCGTGAAGCGCAGCCCGTCAGGGTCGGTTTCGGTAAAGACCGAATGACTGTTATCAATGATTAGAATGACAGACAAAGGGATGGTCTCGGCTGCTTGCGCCGTGCGAATCGCCAGCGCCAGCAAACCGCACAGGATAAGCAGAAACACAATCATGGCCGTGATGGCGCAGCCAAAACGACGGCGACATCCTTTTTGCCGATAGTGCCAGTGGTTTTTTAAATTGGGAAAATCAAAAGGTGTTGTCATGATGATCCTTCAACTTGTCATACCCGCGTAGGCGGGTATCCATCTTCGTTGTTACCCTGGATTCCCGCTTTCGCGGAGCCTGCCCTCACGAAAGCGGGGGAATGGCAGACATATTTCAACAGCAACTTCGCAAACCCCAAGTCATAAAGCGGGTTGAAAAATAGCTTTGTGTTTGTCTATAATGAGGATACGGGCGCGAGATCAAATGAACAGACAGACCTTCTGGAGAAAACTCAAGATTTTCTTGAGACGATAGGCAAAATCTTGAGTGAGTAAGCGCATGAGTGAGTTTGGTAATTTGCTACGGCTGTATCGGCTGCAGTGCCGTTTACCCCAAACGGGGGGTAAGCTGACGCAGGACTATTTGGCAGAAGAGCTAAGTTTGCGTTCGGGAATCGGTGGGTTTTCTGGGCGAACGGTTAGTAATTGGGAGCGGGGAGAGCATAAAATTCGGCAAACGCATCGGCATGTTGTCATCAGCTTGCTGCAAATTTTGCATGAGTTTGGCGGGGTGCGAACGCTGGGTGAAGCTGAGGCACTGTTGGCGGCGGGAGAGTATCGTCGGCTAACGGCCGTTGAGGCCAAGCAGGTGAACCCCAATTGGCAACAACCGTTTAACACCCTGCCCGATGGTTCACCGTGGCCCACCGTAGAGGAACAACTGGCACTGCTGCCGCCACCTACCTATTCCCGTTTGTTTGGTCTGGAAACAACGGTTGCTGAGTTGGAGCGACGGCTGCTTGCCAAACGAGGCTCTAGCGTCGTCATGATTGTGGGGCTGGGTGGTTTGGGAAAATCTACCCTAGCGCATGTGGTGGCACAGCGGTTACTGGCCGAGGGGAGCTTTGTGCGCGTTGTGTGGCTGACGCTGGCAGAAACAGAAGCGATCTGGGAAACGGCCGTTTCCCAGCTTCATCAGCAGCTATTGCCCCAGCAGTCGGCCGACTTGCCTTTTCAACATCAGTTTGTCCAAGTGCGCCGCTTGTTAACACAACACCCCCACCTGATTGTGCTAGACAACCTGGAATCAGAGGCAGTGGTGCAAACATTGCTGCCGCATCTGCAAGGCATCAGCCAGCCCAGCCGCTTTCTGCTGACGGCGCGCCAGGTTCCCGGTGGGGATGCAGGTAACGCCTTTTTGTTTCATATGCCTACCTTGTCCCCGGAAGCATCGCTGGATTTACTACGTTATCAGGCTGAGGCGGTGGGCAACGGCCGTTTTCTCGAAGCCCCAGAAACCGACCTAGCAAATTTGACTCAGGTGGTTGACGGTCACCCTCTGGCTCTACGGCTGCTGCCTCGTTTGGGGCAGGTCATCCCCTTACCCCAGCTTGTTGCCAGTTGGCAGCAAAGCCAGATACGGCCGATTGAAGGGTTGTATCAGGCGATTTATGCTGGCATTTGGGGGGATTTAACGGCCGTTGAGCATCAGTTGCTCATCACCCTGCCCTTAATATCTACCGCAGGTAGCACCGTGGCCCACCTTCAAGCCATCAGCGGCCTAGCTGGGGACGCGCTCTGGACTGCTGTCCTAGCCTTAGAAACTGCCTGTCTCCTGTCGCCTGGCGGCTCTGTCTATGTTCCCCGTTATGGGGTACATGGCCTCACCCGCCAGTTCCTGTTGCGGCAGTGGCATCAAACAGGTGTTCCGCTACAGACTGTAGTCGCAAATCTGGTCTATTGGCAGCAATATTTGCAAGAGTTGCCAGCGGCACACTCCTCACGGCGCAACCGTGAGCACCCGATTGAGGCAGAACAGGCCAATATTTGCCAGGCGATGACTGTCAGTTTAGGGCTGCCCGATGATGTATTGACGACCGAGATGAAGGCTTTGTGGGTAGCCATTGCGGAACAGATGTTTTTGCATTTTGAGCAGCGTGGAAACGGCCGTTTGTGGATACCGATTCTGGCACTTCTGGCAGAGAAATTCCCGGCCGACAAGCAAACTCAATGCCAGCTATTAAGCCGTCTGGGAATCCTCTACCGGATGCAGCAGGATTTTGACAAGGCCATCAGTCAGCACCAAATCAGTCTGGAAATTGCCCAGCAGCTAGAAGATGAGCAGCTTATCGCCCAAGCCCATCTTGATTTAGGCAATGATTACTATCGCCACCAACAGGTCGAGAAAGCCCTCGCACATGGGCAGGCTGCCCGGCAGCAGCCTAGCTTGGGTGGACGGCATCTAGCCGCCTGTTTCAATTTGCTGGGCATGGTCGCCCGAGTGCAGCACAAACTCGATCTGGCTGAATCCTATTTCGTTCGAGCTGTGGATATGTGGGAGGAGCTTAAGCAGGTTTCCGAGCAAACCCGTTCGTTAAACAATTTGGGCCGCGTTTTGCAGCAGCAAGGAAGGTATGATGAGGCAATTGCTTGCTTTGCCCAAGCGAAAACCATGTTGGCAAAAAGTGGTAGTGCATTAGATCGTGTTCTTCTTTGCTTGTCCGAAGGAACACTCTATTTCAGCCTAAACCGCACTGCTGAGGCGCAAGCTGTTTTCCAGCAAATTGACCTCCAGTTTCTGGAGCGGGCAGGGCATCTGCTTTATTATGGGCTGGCTTTGAACAACTTGGGCAATATCGCTTTTGTCCAGGGTGATTATGCCCAGGCAGAAAATTATTTGCAGCGCAGTGCCGCCATCTGGCAGGAAATTGGGTATGAAATCGAGCTGGCTAATACATTGAGCAAATTAGGCGATGTTTTTGCCATGCAAAGTATGTTTGCTGCGGCTGAATTGCACTATGAAAGGGTGCTCAATATCACTGCAAAATACCCGATGAACAAGCAAGCCACAACGATACAAGACGAAACGGCAGCTGATTTGGAAAAACTGCGGCGACAAAAAAAGAGCTGGCCTCGTTAAAGACCAGCTCCTTTGGCTTGGCTATGAGCTATGGCGGTTAAGCTGCATAGAGTTCAATGGATGTGTTACAAACACCATCGGTAGATGAGCAGCCACCACCTGCTGAAGCAGTATCGAACGGGGCGACGAGGATGACGATGCCGATAACGAAGGTGACGAGCGTGAGGCCGACCTTGCCAAAGCGGCGGCGGGGGAACACGGTTTGGGTTAACTTGTTCATGAGTTTACTCCTTTCTTGGATAATTGGTTGTTCAAAATCGCTTGAAGGAGTGGCCACTCTTTTCTTGCGGTATGGGCTGATCATAAGGCTGGGCGAGCGGACAAAACATGGCAGGAAACGGACATTTTGTGTGGGTTGGCGGAAATAATTTGCCTAGCCTTAAAATGGCAAAATGTGGCTTGCTTTTTCAACGTGTCATTCCCGCAAAGGCGGGAATCCATGCCGACGCTAAAGATGGATGCCCGCGTGCGCGGGCATGACACCTGTATAGTTACAAAACGAAAACCATCCTGATAGATTGGGACAAGTGTTGTATGGCTGGGAAAAAAGGTAAACGAGGCATGGTGCAACGAAGCTCTTTTGGGCAACTACTGCAAACGTATCGGCGGCGCGGCCAGCATCCGCTGACGCAAGACCCGTTAACGCAGGAGCAGTTTGCAGAGATGCTGGATTCGGTGGCTGGCTTGCCGGGCTTTTCGCACTCGGATGTTTCGCGCTGGGAGAAGGGTCTGCATGGACGGGAGATCATTGGGCATGAGGATCGCCGTTTGCTGGTGGGGATCATGCGCGTGCTGTATGAATGTGGTGGGCTGGCGACCGCAGAGGAGGCTAATGATCTGTTGCAGCAGGGTGGCTATCGTGCGCTTGATGAGGATGAAATGGCGCAAATTGATGCGACCTGGACGCTATCCGCGACATCAGATGATGACTTGCCTGACGCGGTGGCGCCAAGCGGCCACACAGGGTTGCCACTGGGATTCCAAACTGGGTTTGCCCAGGTTTACCCAGCAGTGGGGCATGACAACCGTTTTAGCCAAGGGGGAGCACCTCCGTTTGTCATGCCCTCTTTGCCGCCGCAGGGTGTGGTTGGGCGGGAAGCAACGATGGCAAAAATTTGGTCGCTGCTGCGGGTGAGTGAGCCAGAGACGGTGAATGTCCCCCCTTTGGCTCTGCGCGGGATGGGTGGGATTGGGAAGACGACGCTGTCTATTGCGCTGGGGCGGCAGGCGATGGGGCAACGTTACTTTCCTGATGGTGTTTTGTGGGTGGCTTTGGGGCCTGACCCCACGCCACGGCTGCTGCTGGAGGAGTGGGGCAGGGTTTTGGGGCTGGATTTGACCCCGGAGCTGGATGAGGCGGGTTGCCAAAATCGGCTGCGGGCGGTGCTTGCCCACAGGCGCGTGCTGCTGATTGTGGATGATATTTGGGAGGTGCAACATGGGCGTTATTTTGATGTGGCGGGACCTTATTGCCGCACCTTGCTGACGACGCGCGAATTGCCGGTGGCGCACCATTTGGCCACACGGGCGCGGACGTTGCCGGTTGATGTTTTAAGCCCGGAGGCATCGCTGCAACTGCTGCATCGTTTGGCACCAGAGGCGGTGGCGGCCAATGAACGGGAGGCGCGGCAACTGTGCGAGAGGCTGGAGTATTTGCCGCTGGCTTTGACGTTGGCGGGTCGTTTTTTGGCGAATGAGGCGGATGTGCCTTCACGGTTGCAGCGTGTGCTGGATGAGTTGCTGGAGCAGCGGGAGGCACGTTTGCAACTGCTGCAGACGGAGGGGAGGGCGGGGGTGGATGAGGCGAACCCGGTGACGCTGCAAGCTGTTTTGGGGCTAAGCGTGTCGCGTTTGACACCGTTGGATCAGGAGCGGTTTGCGATGGCTTCGCTGTTTGGGGGGAAGCCACTGACCTGGGACATTGAGGCGGCCGCGTATGTGTGGGCGTGTTCACAGCGGGAGGCGGAGGATAGTGTGGCTGCATTTGCCAAACGGGGGTTGATTGAACGGCTACCGGATGGGTTGTATTGGATGCACGCGCTTTTGGTTGATTATGCGGCGGCAATGATGGATGAATTGGGGCTGTAACCGATGGGGCAACGGAGGTCAGAGGCGCGAGCTCGCTATCAGGCGTTTTATTTGGGGATCGCCAGTCAGGATCGGGATAGCTGGCGGTTGATGGATGAGCGGTACCCGCAGATGAAGCGGGCGTGGCAAACGATGCCGGATGATGTTGGTTTGTTGACGTTTGGGAACCAGATTCGGCGGTTTCAGGAGCGGCGGGGGCTGTGGCGGGATGCGCTGGCGTGGGCGAGCCGCCTGTTGGCGGTGGCGGTGGCGGCGAGTTTGCGGGAGGATGAGGCGGCGTTGCTGAATAATGTGGGGGTGTTTTATGATCGGCTGGGGGATCGGCTGGTGGCGTTGGATCATTATGAGCGATCATTGCGGCTGTTGGAGCAGGTTGAGCGGCTGGATGGGCTGGCGATGGTCTTGAATAATGTGGGGCATGTGTACATTAGCTTGAATGATTGGCAGGCGGTTTTGGCGCATGGGGAGCGGGCGTTGGCGGTGCAGGAGCAGTTGACCGAGAATGGGCGAGATGTGGCGTATACGCTGAACAATATGGCAACGGCTCATATTGGGTTGCGTGCGTGGGATTTGGCACTTGATTATTTGCAGAGGGCACTGCCGCTGATGGAAGAGACGGGGGATGTGGATGGGTTGCCCGTTGTGTTGAGCAATTTGGGTCATGTTTTTGAGAATAAGGGGCAAGAGCAGGAGGCTTTAGCGTATTTTCAGCAGGCGCAGGCGGTTCAGGAGGCGTATGGGAATCGGTATGGGCTGGTGGTGACGTTTAACAATATTGGGTTGCTGCATGAATCGGCGGGGCGGTGGGAGGAGGCGTTGGCCTATTTCCAACAGGCAAGGGAGCTTGCAGAAAAAATTGGCGACCGCCCGCATTTGGCTACGGTGCTGAATAGCATGGGGATGGTTTTCTATGGCATGGGGGAGAAGGGACGGGCACTTGATTATTTTCGCCGCGCTCTGCCAATGCGCCGGGAGTTTGGTTCGCCTGATGGGTTGGCCTATACGCTTTACAATATTGGGGGTATTTTGGCGGGGCAAGGGGAATGGCATGAGGCATTGGCGCATTTTGATGAAGCGTTGGCACTGTGGCAACAAATTGGGGATGAAAAGAATGTGGAGTCGGTGGAGCTAATACGCCGAGTTTTGCTTCAGCTTGTTTGAGTTTGGCACAATGGGTTGTGAGCAACTGTTCATAAGGATGAAATATCTCACGCAAAGGCGCAAAGGCGCAAAGAAAAACTTGGCGGACTTTGCGCCTTGCGTGATTTTTCTCCCTGCTAACTTCTGCCCGCTACAGCGTTTGGCAAAATTGGTTATCAATATCTCGCGTAGGAGGGCGTTTTGAGGTATAATTTAGCATTAGATAGGGTGATTGATGCGTAAGTTTTCTCATCTTTCTCATCTTCTACTCATTTTTTTAACATGACCCTCGGAAGGGGGCATATAGCGGATTTTGAGCAGAAAATGAGGTGTTTTCTCCATATATGGACAGAGAAAGTGGCAAAAAACGGCTATTTTTTTATGAGTAAAATACAGTTTTTGAACGCTTTTTCACGACCCTCGGAAAGCGAAAATTGGTGGGACGAAGATATTGAAATGATGGCAAAATTAACGGCAAAGTGGGGCGGTTTACCCACAATTCTGACTAAAAAGGCTTGTTTAAGCGATGGTTTCCCACTGTGGAAAACTAGGGTCAGAACGGCCGTTGGCTCCTTAGAGGGATTGAAACGAGTCTCACTAGACCATAAATTAGATCTAGTAATAGTCAGAACGGCCGTTGGCTCCTTAGAGGGATTGAAACTAAACTTGCATTTTTACCATCCTTTTATCTAAATATGTCAGAACGGCCGTTGGCTCCTTAGAGGGATTGAAACCCACACACGATAGTTTCTTTTGGAAGCCACTGTGTGTGTCAGAACGGCCGTTGGCTCCTTAGAGGGATTGAAACAGAATCACTGCAGTAAGACCAAACGGCTCCCTTTAGGTCAGAACGGCCGTTGGCTCCTTAGAGGGATTGAAACATAATCATAAAAATAATGGCCGGGAACAATTTTTTCGCGTCAGAACGGCCGTTGGCTCCTTAGAGGGATTGAAACGAGTGGCGGGGATGGATGAGTTACGACGATCAAAGCGTCAGAACGGCCGTTGGCTCCTTAGAGGGATTGAAACTCAGGGGGCAGGGGCAGGGGCTAGGCCTGGCGGGCCGTCAGAACGGCCGTTGGCTCCTTAGAGGGATTGAAACGGTTACGGTAGCGTTCCCGTCTGCATCGGTGGTTGCGGTCGTCAGAACGGCCGTTGGCTCCTTAGAGGGATTGAAACAATTCGCCTCAAGACGAGGCATATTTTGCCGTTAAAGTCAGAACGGCCGTTGGCTCCTTAGAGGGATTGAAACTTATAACCGTACATCATATTCTCCTTCCCTGCTATGCAGTCAGAACGGCCGTTGGCTCCTTAGAGGGATTGAAACTCAACCCCGAACCTGCCGCCTCGAATTCGTCAAACTCGTCAGAACGGCCGTTGGCTCCTTAGAGGGATTGAAACAAATATAAAATCTAGTTTCTCTAACGTAGCCATTTTGTCAGAACGGCCGTTGGCTCCTTAGAGGGATTGAAACATATTACCACTCATCATTCTCTCCATGCCCTTTCTCGTCAGAACGGCCGTTGGCTCCTTAGAGGGATTGAAACTGCCGCACTACTCTCTTAACAAATTCAGTTATTTCCGTCAGAACGGCCGTTGGCTCCTTAGAGGGATTGAAACGATATAAGAGTCTGCTTCCAGAATCATGATGTTGTTAAGTCAGAACGGCCGTTGGCTCCTTAGAGGGATTGAAACAAACACTGTAGCAGATTGCGTTATCGCCAGGATTACCTTGTCAGAACGGCCGTTGGCTCCTTAGAGGGATTGAAACTAATAACTTGCATCGGGTTCACCCACATACCATTTTTGTCAGAACGGCCGTTGGCTCCTTAGAGGGATTGAAACCTGTGCACTGTACCAGTTGCCGTCAGCAGCTTGAATGTCAGAACGGCCGTTGGCTCCTTAGAGGGATTGAAACATTCAGCAGGGCAACGGGTTTTGTGCCCTCGGGCAATAAGTCAGAACGGCCGTTGGCTCCTTAGAGGGATTGAAAC
>JAGQGA010000290.1 GCA_020432595.1 Anaerolineales bacterium
GCTCCATCAGCGCCAGCGACACCGTATCTAATCCCGCTCCGCCTAGCTCCTCCGGCATGTTGGCGGCATAGAGGCCAAATTGCAGCGCTTTGTCCCGAATTTGCCTTTGCAGTTCTGGCCGCACTCCATCCTCGCGCTCAACTTCTTCCTCATATGGCTGCAGCTCTTTTTCCACAAAAGTCCGCACCATCTCCACGATCATGCGTTGTTCATCAGTTAATTGCAGATTCATATTTTGTAATGGTAGGCTCAAACAAAAAGGTCGCTAACTTTTGCAGCAAACGAAGGCAAAACTTCTGAGTGAATCTGGTCATCAAGGCCAAACTGTTTGACAAGGGCATAAGCATGACCGCGTAAAACAAACGTCTCAACGGTTTGACCCTCAGGATCCACGATCCAGTATTCAGCCACACCTGCCTCTGCATAGGCTTCATATTTAACGACCCGATCATGCCGCCAATTTGACGACAAAACCTCAATAATCAAGTCTGGAACACCTTCAATTTTAGATTCAGCCACAATGTCCAGGTGCTCTTCTCGAATAAACAGCAAATCTGGCTGCACGGGGGTTGCCCAATCGCCCATGATAACTTCGATTGGCGACACATAAACGCGGCCTTTTTCTTTCCCTGCCTGTAGCAGAGTCATGATGGCAAAAGCAAGATTGAGTATCAGCTGTTGGTGGATTGGTTTGGGCGCACCGGCCATATACAGATGCCCTTTAATGATCTCATAGCGGAATGAATCATCGGGTAATTGTTGATAATCATCATATGTCCATTCACCTTGACGTGGCGGCATTACGACAATTCGGGTTTCTGCTGAAGGTGCTTTAACTACTGGTAAAGCCATTGGTTATTACTCCTGTAAACAGCAACGACCTGTTTTTGTCAAGATTATAGATCAAAGGATAAAAGCAATTCAACTCGGCCAACCGTCATGATCCGTTTCTATTGCCAATGTGCCACAAACGGCTGCTGTCCAGCAGTTCTAGCATACGAATGAGCAAATCATCCCGCTCTGCTTCCAGTTCACGAATGGGAACCCCTTCGGTGAGCCGATCACAGCCGTCAATGACTTTTTGCGCCAGTTCGTCCGTCAGTTCAGGCGGCTGCAAAAATGTCCAGGGGGCTTGGAGCGAGGGGCCAAATTGGTGGATGAGGTGCGCCATCCCCCCTTCGCCGCCGCCCAAGTGCAGCACCGTCAGCGGCCCCATCATCGCCCAGCGGATGCCGGGGCCGTAGCGCACAGCCATGTCAATCTCTTCGACGGTTGCCATGTCGTTGTCAATCATGTGCAAAATTTCGCGCCACACCGCTTCCATGATGCGGTCGGCGACAAAGCCCGGCACTTCTTTGGTTAATTTCAACGGCTGTTTGCCCGTGACACGGTAAAAATCCACTGCCCACTGGTGGGCTTCGGGGCTGGTGCGGGGGCTGGCAACCACTTCGACAACGGGCATGAGGTAGGGCGGGTTGAAGGGGTGGGCGACAGTGCAGCGTTCGGGGTGTTGGCACTCCACGTCCATCTCGCTCATCAGATAGCCGGAGGTGGAACTGGCGATGATGGTATCGGGTGGGCAGGCGGCATCAATGGCCTTGAGGGAGGCGATTTTGATGGGGAGCCGTTCGGGGGTGTTCTCCTGAACAAATTGGGCATCGGCGACGGCTTCTTCTAGGGTGGCGCAAAAGGTGAGGTTGTCGGGGGAGGCGTTGGGGTGGAGGCCGAGGCGGGTGAGGGTGGGCCAAACGGCCGTTAATCTCTCCCGCACCTTCTCCTCCGCATCACTCGCCGGATCCCACGCCCGCACCTGCATCCCCTGCCGCAAAAAGTGGGCAATCCAGCCGCTGCCAATCACCCCCGTGCCAATCACGGCCACCCGTTCTACGTTAGATGGTGCTACTCTGCTCATTAGAACTTCACCTGGCTGCTGCCCTTTAGCCCAAACCGCTGCCGCGCTTCGGCCGGCGTTGCCACGTCCAGCGACAACTCATTAAAAATACGGCGTGCTTTTTCCACATACTGCGCGTTCGACTCCGCCAACTGCCCCTTGCCAATGTAGAGATTATCCTCCATCCCCACGCGCACATTGCACCCCATCAGCGCTCCCACGGTGATCAAATCAAACTGATAACGGCCGCCACCCAAAATAGATAGCTCCAAATCATCCCCCAGCAGCCGCTGCGCCGTGCGAATCATAAAGACCACGTTGTCAATATCTGGCCCAATACCGCCCAGCGTGTTCATCACCATCTGCACCATAATCGGCCCCTGCACCAGCCCCATGCTGGCATAATAGGCCAGGGTGTAAAGATGCCCCACGTCATACGCTTCAAACTCCAGCCGCGTGCCGGTTTCGTTTTGCAAAAATTTGAGCATGTACTCAATGTCGGCAAAGCTGCTGGCAAACGGTTCCGTGCGCGTGGATTCCAAAAACGGCTCTTCCCAATCAAAACGCCAGTTGCCCTGGTATTTGGGAATCATGGGAAAGCCGCCGTAGTTCATGGTGCCAAGGTTGCAGGAGCAAAGCTCTGGCTGCAAGACGCGCACCACATTGAGCCGTTCGTCAATCGTTTGCCCCGTCGCCCCGCCAGTAGTCATATTGATAACAGCATCGGTTTCGGCTTTGATCCCAGCCGCATATTCGCGGAACACCTCAGGGTCAGATGTAGGGCTGCCATCGTGGGCGTTGCGCCCGTGGATGTGGATGATGGCGGCTCCGGCTTTGACAGCAGCGATGGAATCGGCAATGAGATGGTCAGGTTTGTAGGGTAAATGGGGGTTCATGGTGGGGGTGAAGCTGGCACCCGTCACGGCGGCGGTCACAATTACTTTCTTAGCCACAGTTTCCTCCAGCAGTGGCGCTAACGGCCGTTAGCAGCTCAATAACAGACAACACCAATTTTTGCTTTTGTTCCGCCATGTGGAACAATCCCATCATAAGGAACAAAGTGGCAAAATGCTAACACAACGGCCAAACAGTGTCAAACAACATAGATTGACCTATATCATTGTCAGTCATTGTCCCAGGCGCGGCCACAAAATTGTGGATAGAATGGAGCGATGATCACAACAGCGAGAAGCGAATTTTGGGCTGGCGTTCGCGCCGAGCTGCCCATTTTAGTGGGCGTGGTTCCCTTTGGCATGATTTATGGCGTGCTGGCACTAGCGGCCGGCCTGCCGCCGCTGCTGGCACAAGCGATGTCGGCCATTGTCTTTGCCGGGTCGGCGCAATTTATTGGCGTGCAGTTAATGGCCGCAGGCACACCCCTCGCCATCCTGTGGATAACCACCTTTGTGGTCAACATCCGTCATATGCTTTACAGTGCTTCAGTCGCCCCTTATACGCGCCACCTATCGCGCCCTTGGAGGTGGTTCCTAGCCTACTTGCTAACCGATGAGGCGTTTGTGGTAGCAATTTTGCATTATGAGAAACGAAGCACCGATGCACCTGATAACCCGAAAATTCAGGTGTATCAGGAAAATCTGCGTCCTATTTCTTACAAGCACTACTACTTGTTAGGGGCGGGGCTGGCGTTGTGGACATGCTGGCAACTGTCAACGGCCGTTGGCATCTTCTTAGGCACTCAGGTTCCTCCCAGTTGGTCGCTCGACTTCACGCTGGCACTCACGTTCATTGGCATGGTCGTGCCGCTGCTAAAAAACCGCCCCGCTGCTGCTGCGGCACTCACGGCAGGCATTGTTGCCGTTGCCACGCACCAGCTACCATACAAGTTAAGCCTGATTATTGCTGCGTTGGCTGGCATTGCTATGGGTGTTTGGCTGGACAACCAAACAGCCTCCCCACTCCCCACTCCCTACTCCCTACAGCAGGAGAAAACCCCATGATACTTTGGCTCACCATCATCGGCATGGGCATCATTACCTATGCCATTCGCTTGTCGCTGCTGGGGCTGTGGGAACAGGTGGAATTAACGGCCGTTACCCACCGCGCCCTCAAATTTGTCCCCATCGCCGTCCTTTCAGCCATCATTGTGCCGGAAATGGTGCTGCCGGGGGGAACGTTGGATTTGTCGCTGGGAAACGGCCGTTTAATCGCCGGTCTCATCGCTATTGCCGTGGCTTGGAAAAGCAAAAACGCCCTTTGGCCCGTTGCCATTGGCATGATCGTCCTCTGGTTGCTACCATAAGCAGATGAAATTTTTGCTGCGCGTCAACGGCATAGATGCCCCATTGATGAGGAAGTTGGGCTGTACCTGCGGGCGCTGCCAGGACAAACGGCGGCAGGCCAATGTCTCGGTATCGCTCTACGGGTTAGATGATGGGGGGCAAACGGCCGTTCACATCCTTTTCGACATTGGTGCCGGTGTAGCCGACAGCCTCTACGACACCCCTTACCTGGCGGGTTCCCAGGCTCGGCTCGACTGGCTTTGCCTCACCCATTGGCACCCCGACCACACCATCGAGATGAATCGGCTCCTTGCCTCTCACCGCTCTGTCAAGCAGCAGGAAACAGGACACCCCGCCGGGCGCATTCCGCTGTGGTGCCGCCGCGCCACGGCGCTATGGCTGCAAAAAGAGCATTCCTTTGATTGGCAGCATTTACTACAGCCACACGTGTCGGACGAAAATCACCCACCCGGCACCCTGCTGGCACCGCTGCCGCTGCCGGCCGACTGGCATATCACCCTCACCCCTGTCACCGTTTCCCACTACACCGCCGACCTGCACCCAGACAAACACAACGAACTGGTCTATGGCTGCGCGGGTTTTGTGGTGCAAACGGCCGTTTCCAAAGCCGTCCTCCTCTGGGATATAGACAGCAGCAATGAGTGGCTCATCAATCCGGCCAATGAACAGGAAAAAACGGCCGTTTCCCGCCTCAGCCACGCCGATTACCTGTTCATAGACACCAGCTTTTGGCACGCCAAGCCCAAGCGAACCACCCACCCCTCGTTTGAGAATGTGTGCCGCATTGCCCGCCGCCTGCAGCCGCGCCACACGCTGCTCATGCACCTCAGCGGCCACCCGGATGGGATGGGCAAGGGAGCGTGGGGATGGACAAACGGCCGTTGGCAGGACGAAGCCCAAGCCACCTGGCAAACCGACCAACTCCCCGGCACCGTTGCCGTGCCCAATATTGGCGACGAATTCGCTTTGGCACAACCTGTGCCTGGCACATAAAACAACCTATTTCCAATAGAGGTCACACTTTGATGCGTGGTGCGTGGCGCGTGCCAAACGCACCACGCACCACGCCCACATTTCCATCAAAAATCCATTCCCCTACGGCCGATACCGACTCACCCCACCCCGCGTTGCCAGCCACACCGACCCATCCGGCTGCACCAGCAAATGCGTAATTTCATTATCGGCCAGCCCAACGGCCGTTTCCCAACGCCGCCACTCACCTCCAACCAGCGACACCACCCCCCGCGCTGTCCCCAGCCACACCGTCAAATCAGGAGCCACCGCCAGTGCCGTCACTGCCTGCGCCGTCACCACATCCTGCCGCAGCGGAATCCGCGTTGCCCCACCACTGCCGCGCCGCGTTAGCCATTCCAATTGCGGACTGGCAAACCACAGCGCCCCGTCAGGAGCCAGCGTCAGCAGCGGTACCGCCACATTATCCCAACGCACATCCCCCGGCTGCGCCCCCACCCCCTGCCGCAGCGCCCCATGCGCCAACGTGCCAAACCAAACTGTCCCCTCGCTGTCGGTCAACGCCGCCACCCCGCTAATGCCCGGTTGAATCTCGTCGAAGCGGCAGCCATCAGCCGCCAGCCCCGTTAACGACACCAGCCCTTCGGCCGTGCCCAGCCACGCCGTCCCGTCGGCAGCCACAGCCAAACTTTGCACCGCCGCCGCCAATGCCGGGTCGCTGACAAACGTGCGCCATCCCCGTTCATCTAGCCGCGCCACCCCAGCCCCCTGCGTCCCCACCCACAGCCCCTGCTCATCGTCATACAGCACCGCCGTCAGCGAAAATTGTTCCCCACCCCAATCAGGATTCACATCCCCGGTGAAGCCGCGCCCGGTAAACAGCCCCACGCCGCCGCCGGCCGTACCAAAAACAATCCCCCCATCAGGCCGCACCGTCATCGCCTGCACCGCCCCCCACCAAGCGGGCGAACGCGGGGGCGCATAGGCGGTTTCCCACGTCTGCCCGTCAAACACAGCCAACCCTTGCTCCGTGCCTGCCCACAAACGGCCGTTCCCATCCACCGCCAACGCCAAAATCTGCCGCACAAAGGGAATCGCCACCTCTTGGCTGCCCCAGTTTGCCCCATCATAAGCGTAAATGGTGTCACCGCTGCCCACAAACAGCGTACCATTCGCCCAGAGCAAAGTGTCGGGTTGGGTAGCCTCGGCAAAAACGGCCGTTTCCGCCAACACCCCATTCTCACCCACCGCCACCTGCCGCACCCCCAGCCCCTTGTCCAGCCCCACCCATGCCCCATCATCCACCGCCGCCAAACTCAGCACGCCTGCGTCGAGAAAAATGTGCCACGCCCAGTTGCGGCCATCATAAGTACCAACAAAACCGCGCCGCCCGTCGGCCAGAGTGCCAGCCAGCCACAAACGGCCGTTTTCCCCAAAATCCAGCCCCGTCGCCGTTGCTGCCTCCGTCCACGTCGGCACAATCGTCCAGCCCAGCCCGTCAAACCGGCGCAGCCCCTCGGCCACGTTGCCCGGAGCCAGCCACAAATCGCCGTCTGGCCCCGCCGCCAGCCGCGTCGGGCCGTTGGGGTTGGCGTTCTGGCTCAGGCCAAACGGCTGCCATGTCGCCCCGTCAAAATAAACCAGCCCGCTGCGCGTCAGCAGCCAAAGCTGCCCCAATGCCGCCACCATGTCCACCACATCGGCATCAAGCGGCAGCACCTCGGCCATCTCTACGCTTTGCCAGTTAGTGCCG
>JAGQGA010000291.1:0-2545 GCA_020432595.1 Anaerolineales bacterium
TGCCAACTGTACCGGTGAAAAGCAGCAGGGCCATAATACCCAAGGCACCTACACCAACCATTTCAGCGGCGTGTTCCAATCCGTGCGCTGACAGTGCTTCGGAGAAGTTAAGGGTGCCAAAAGCCCAGTAGAAAAAGACAATGCCTAATAGCATAACCACATCGGCGATACGGGTGGTCATAAAAGCTTTGACAGCGGCCTGGCGCGGGGGAATGTGGGGAATGCCGCCTGGTTCGATATGGTAGTTTCGTGCATACCAGAAGCCGATGAGTGAGTAGGAGCAGAAGCCCATGATTTCCCAGCCGATGAAGAGCAGTAGCAGGTTATCGGCGACAACCAAGAGCAGCATGGCTCCGGCGAAGAGGGACATATAGGCGAAAAAGCGGGAGAACATCGGCTCTTCTTCGCTGGGGTGTGGGGGAACACCGCGTTTGTGGGCGGGGCCTTGGCCGTAGTTGTGGTAGCCAACGCTGTAGATGAAGATCATAAAGACAGCGAAGGGAACCATGAAGAGCATAACGGCCGTTAATGGGTCAACCGCCACACCCATTTTCAGCCAATTGCCAGATGAAAACGTCCCAATTGGAATCCAATTAAGCGCACTTTGGACAACCGTTGGGTGTTCTGCCAAATGGTGCGGGTCTTCCGCAAACAGGTTGAACGCAACCGTCCACCCCATGATTAATGAGGCAATGACCCCCGCCCAAGCCAACAGCCAGCTTAACGTCCGATTATGCTTGGTGAACAGCACAATCAGGAAGAACACCAGCAGCGGTCCGGCAGGAATAAGCCAGGTGAGGGTTTGCAATGTTTCTTCGTTCATACGTGTAAGAGATTAGAGATAGGGAAACCCGCTCAACAATCTCCTCCTCCTCCTAATTCTTCAACAAGTCAAGCTCTTCAGCCACAACTGAGTCGCGGTTGCGGTAAACCGAGATAATGAGCGCCAGGCCAACGGCCGCTTCAGCGGCAGCTACGGTAAGGACAAAGATCGCCCAGGCCATACCCGTTACCTGATCGGGTGCCAGATAGCGCCAGAAAGCAACCAAGTTGATATTTACAGCGTTCAGCATGAGTTCAACCGACATGAGAATGGCAACCGCGTTACGGCGGGCAAAGACACCATATAATCCCATGCTAAAGAGCAAGGCAGCAACAATGAGGTACCAGGACAATGGAATCATGCCACATCCTCCGGTTTCGGCCAGGCAACGATGATGGCCCCGACCATAGCCGCCAGCAGCAAAATGGAGGCTAGTTCAAAGGGAATGACGTAACCATCAGCCCCAACAAAAGCACTGCCTAGATTGACTACTGTATCTTGCAAGACGGCATCAGCAACGGCCGTTTTTGCCGCCAACGGCACAGAGTTGCTGGCGGTCAAAGGCCACACATAGACGATGGCGCTAAACAAAATGGCAAACACGGTCACAGATGCTGCCAACGCCAGCAAAAACTGCGAATTAAACGGATCTTCAGTTGTCTGCATCATGCGCCGGGTGAGCATGATGGCAAATATAATAAGAATCGAAATCGCCCCAATATAGATGAGGAGCTGCGCCGCCGCCAAGAAGCCAGCATCCAGCGACAGGTAAATTGCCGCCACACCCAGGAACGAAATCATGAGAGCCAGCGCCCCGTGGAACAGGTTGCGGTTTGTCACCACAATGAACCCGGCACCCAGGGCAAGAATGCTCCCGATAATAAATGTGATCTGTTCAGCCATGTCAGAACATCTCCCTCCAAAAATTAGTCGGCATGTGCCGGGGCAGTCACACGGGCTGCATCACGCGCCGCAGCCTCTGCCTCATAATCCTGACGTGCCGTTTTGGCGCGTCGCCGCAAGATTTCAATGGTTGCCCAACCAATGAGCAGATTGCTCACAAGATGAATCCCCATTCGGACTACTTCGTTGCTGCCACCTACTAAGCCTACTTCAACCAGCACTTTGTCCAGAATGATCACAACAAAGATCAGGACGATGGACAAGGGTACCAGGAACTTCCAGCCAAAGTTTAGCAGTTGGTCAATGCGGAAGCGGGGTAACGTGGCGCGAATCCACATGAAGAGGAAGAAAACAACGGCCGTTTTCCCTGCAATCACCAAAAAGCCCAAAATACGCCCTAACTGCAACCCATTCAATACCACATTTTCCAAACCAAACAACCGGTACCCACTCCAATACGCCGTCACGAATAAAGCCGACATAAAGATGATGCCGATATATTCCGCCGCCATAAACAGACCAAAAACCATTCCCGTGTATTCGGTATGAAACCCAGCAATAATTTCTGATTCTGCTTCTAGCAAGTCAAACGGCGAACGCCCTGTTTCTGCCAGTGAAGCCACAAAGAAAATCACGGCTGACAGGGGCGCGTAAAAGAAAAAGGGAATGGGCTGTGCTTCCACCAACCCCACTGTAGACATGGAGCGAGCCAGCAAAATAGGCACCAAGATAGACAAAATCATTGGCACTTCGTAGCTGACCAACTGCGCCACCGAGCGGAACGCCCCTAGCAACGCATATTTGTTGTTGGAACCCCAC
>JAGQGA010000291.1:2643-6864 GCA_020432595.1 Anaerolineales bacterium
CCCCGCCAGCAGCAGTGCCACCACTGACACCGAGCTAATAGAAAGAACGTAGAAAACGCCCACGTTGAGGTCTACACCAATCAGCCCGGGCGCAAAAGGCAGTACGGCAAAAAGCAGTAATGAGGTCATCAAACTTAGGATGGGGGCAGCAAAATAGGCGATGCGGTCAGCCCCAGCCGGGATGATCATCTCCTTGGTCATCATTTTGACCACATCGGCCACCATTTGCAGTTGACCAAAACGACCACCTACGCGGTTCGGGCCAATGCGGTCTTGCATCCGCGCCAACACCTTGCGCTCTGTCCACCCCAAAAGGAACACGAGGAGCAGAGCAAAGGTGGAGACGGTTAAAATGGCGATGATGTCGAGCACAACCTCGACCCACGGCGCGTTACCCCACACAGAGCGCAGGTAATCGAAGACTGTTAGGTCTAACAGTTTAGGAAAAAGTTCAGCAATATTCATGTTCTATACCCTTTGGAAATGGGGCAAAGCCACCAAATTGGTTGCAATATAGAAACAGCAACAACCTACCAAGCGAAACTTGCTTCGCTTGCAGGCAAAAAAATGGGTCTGCCTAGACCCATTCCAAAACACCGCGACTCCAGGCATAGGCCAAACCATCTGCCAGGAGGAAAACAAAGAGGACGGTTGCCCCAATGGCAAACACGCCCAACTGCCCAAAGGCGGCGGCGATGGGAAATAGGAAAACGGCTTCAATATCGAAGATAACAAACACAAGGGCATAGATGTAGTATTGGACTTTAAACTGTACCCATGTGTCACCAACGGTTTCGATACCGCATTCGTAGGTTTGCTGCTTGATGTAGTTGGGTTTATGTGGCCCAAGCAAGCGATTAATAATGATTGGCGCACCCGGAAGAATGGGGGCCAAGAGGACGAATAGTGCGATAAATTGCCACTCTGCAAACACGGTTTTCTCTTCTCCTTCACAAGAACTCGTTCGTTTGTGAAATCTGTCTCATTTATAGCACATGCGATGGGCTAGGGCAATTAAAGGTGGAAATTGAAACGGCCGTTTTTTGCCACCAATGTCAATAATCTTGGTAATACCTGCCTAAAACGACAGAATCTGAACCTTGCAGGTTTGTGCCATCCCCTTGGGCGTGACTTTTGCAGACAATAAGCGTCAAACCAATTACACAGGGCAGATAAAGTTCACTGCAATTTTATGCCGCTTTTCACGATATTATTTTATACTGCATCTGGTTTTTGGTAATTATTTCGATTGGTCTTTGTCAAAAATGGGTGGAGCCGGCGGCTCAAGGGATTTTGACAAGGGCTTTTTCTTTATAGAAGTACTTGATTTTTGGCAACGGTCTGTAGTTTGCTGACCAGACATTGCCTAGTATGAAGGAACTATGCTTGACTCAGTACAGGAAACGTATCGCATTTTAGCGGTGGATGACAACACATACACGCTGCGTATTGTGCAACACACTTTGGAGCAGGTAGGTTACAAGGTCTCAACGGCCGTTTCTGGACCAGAAGCATTGCGAGCCATTAATCGTCACGGCATTCCCCATTTAGCAATTGTAGATTTACATATGCCCAAAATGAGCGGCTTTGAATTTTGCCGCGCTGTGCATGAATTTAGCGATATGCCGGTGATCATGTTAACGGCCGTTAACGTTGAGAACACCATCATCGAAGGGCTAGAACGCCACGCCGAGGATTACATCGTCAAACCGTTCAACCCGCCTGAACTCGTTGCCCGCGTGCGCCGCGTACTACGCCGCATTGGCAGCTACAGCTACACCCTCGACTCTACCACCCGTGTTGATGAGCGGCTCATGGTCAACTTTCCCAAACGGGAAGCCCTGGTGGATGGCGAACTCGTCTCGCTCACTCCCACCGAATCCAAGCTGCTTTATATTCTCGTCCGCAACGCCGGCCGCATCGTCACCACCGAATTTCTGCTCAACCGCATTTGGCCTATGCAAGATGCCCATGAAGACCGGCTGCACGTGCATGTTCACCGGCTGCGGCGCAAAATCGAAGCCGACCACAACGACCCCGCCTATATCATTGCCGAAAGGGGCACTGGCTACAGTTTTCCCCTAGCCGCTGAATAATTTTTCCCATCCCCATATAATCTGCAAGCACCTTTCTGCAAAATATACAGAAAGGTGCTTTTTTTGTAAGACTCTTAAGAGGGATCGTAAGTTTCACCTGTTACATTATCCAGTGTAAGGATCTCCTTTCTCTCTTTACAATTGGCACCGCGTAAAATTTGGACCTCCCTTCCTCCTTGCTCACACGCGGTGCCATCCTCTTTTTTTTAGCCCTTTATCTCAGTAAGCCAAACTGTAAGCCTCTTAAGCTACCGTCTAAACACAATTGTTTATGTTGCCCTGCCCATGTGCAAGGCACTTATTGAGAGGAATCCCCATGACTCCATCTGTCTTGATTGCCGATGACGACCCCATGATCCGCGGCCTACTTTGCCAGGCACTTGAATTGGATAATTTTCGCGTGGCGGCAGCTAAGGATGGGCTGGATACGCTGGAAAAAATTCAGGCCGCCCGCCCCGATGTGCTGGTGCTGGATGTGATGATGCCCAAGCTGGATGGCCTGGCCGTTTGTCAAAGGCTACGCAGCGTCCCAGCAACGGCCGATTTGCCCATCATTCTGCTCAGCGGCCAGGCGCACCTGAGCAAAGCAGAAATGCTCCACACAGGAGCCAGCAAATATTTGCCCAAGCCCGTCGCTATTGACGTGTTGGTTGCCAGTATTTACGAGCTACTGCCCTCTTGAGTAGGTATGCGCCTATAGCTCAAGATCCAGCTTGTTAGCTAATGTTGCGTTTGAGGGTTCAACTAAAATCGAGCCATCGGGGAAAACGATGGTTGGCACAACGCGACGGCCGTTATTGACCTGCTTCACGAAGGCCATGCCTGCTTCGTCCTGCTCCACATCAATTTCGGCGAAAACGATGCCATATTCGCTTAAAACATATTTAGCGCGGTGACAGTCAGGACACCATGAGGTGGTATAGATTTGAATTTGGCCGTTAACGGCCGTTTCTGCCTGATTCATCTGGTAGCAACAACTCCTCTCTCAGTTCTGTGTGCGCGTTTAGCCAGCCACATAGCCACGCAATTTGGCCGACAAAATATCAACATCATAGGGCTTGGCAAGAAAATCGGCCTGCCCGGCATCAGCTATGCGCTTTTTGGCTTCTTTCTCGTCATAACCAGACGAGAGAATAACCGGTACGTTTGGGTTAATCTGGCGCAAAAGATAAAATGTTTCTTCCCCAGTCATTTCTGGCATAGATAAATCAAGCAAAATAACAGCAATGTCCTTGCTATGCTGCTTGTAGAGATCGATCCCTTGTTGACCAGAAACGGCCGTTAATGCCTCCACCCCCGACAAAGCTAAAATATCGGTCACAGCCTCCAATACCGGCTCCTCGTCGTCAATGATCAACACCCGGCTAGGGTGTTGGTGATTGGTGGAAGCAGTGGTGGAAGAAACGGCCGTTGGTGGCTCCACATCAACCACCTCACCTCCTTCCTGCAAAATCGGCAGCAACAACTGAAACGTCGTTCCCTGCCCCAATACGCTCCTCACCCACAAATCACCCTGATGCGCCCGTACAATACCCGACACTGCCGCTAAACCCAGTCCCCGTCCTTTTTCCTTCGTCGTAAAAAACGGGTCAAAAATCCGCGCCAATGTCTCTGCGCTCATCCCCACTCCCGTGTCAGCCACCTCAACCACCGCATACCGTCCCCCCTGCAACTCCAAATTTGCACGCAACCACCCATCTCCCCACTTCCCTTCCTCAACATCACAGACACTTGTAGTCACAACCACCTGTCCCGGCACCTGCCCAATCGCATCTGCTCCGTTAATAATCAAATTCATCACAACCTGCTGCAATTGTCCTTCATCCCCCATGATCAACGGCAACGTCTCCATCATCTGTGGACGTAGCTCCACATTTTTGGGAATACTCGCCCGCAAAAATTCCAGATTATCAACCAGCAACATGTTAAGAGATACGGGTGTCATCACATACTTGTTCTTGCCGGCAAAAGCCAACATTTGTCGCGTCAAATCAGCCGCCCGTGCAGATGCCCGCAGCGCCTTCTCCACATGCTTCGCCGCCCGGTGCTCCTCACCCATCAACCGCAGTGCCAGCGAATTTTGCGACATCATTGCCACCAGCAAATTATTAAAATCATGGGCAAT
>JAGQGA010000292.1 GCA_020432595.1 Anaerolineales bacterium
GACCAAATTGAGGGTGAGGTAACAAACCTCACCAATTTTGGCGTTTTTGTTGATTTAGGGGGTGTTGAAGGATTAATCCACATTTCTGAACTCTCATGGAGCCGGGTGTTGCACCCCAGCGACATTTTGGAGCCGGGCAATACGGTGAGCGTGGTGGTGCTGAACGTGGATCGGCGTAACCAGCGGGTGGCGTTGAGCCTGAAGCGCACCAAGAAAGACCCGTGGCGGACGGCCGAACAGCGGTATTATGCGGGGCAACTGGTTGAAGGTGTGGTAAGCAACATCGTTAACTATGGGGCGTTTGTCCTATTGGAAGAAGAGTTGGAGGGGCTTATCCATATTTCGGAGCTGGCTGAAGGGTCATTTCTCCACCCTCGTAACGTTGTGCAATCGGGCATGAAGGTGACAGCACGGGTGCTGACAGTTGATGCTGCCAGCAAACGGCTCGCTTTGAGCTTACGTGGGCTGGCGAATGGGGCGAGCCGGGGGTAGCAAACGGCCGTTTATCTATGGCCCGCCGTCAATCAACCCCATCCCGTTCCCGTAAGCCGGAACCCGCGCCGCCTAAAACGCCGGATGAATATATCATTGATCAGTTAATTCCCTGGCGAGTTGAACTTGCCGGGATTTTTTTGTTTCTCTTTGCCCTTGTTACCGTTCTTGGGCTTATCGGACTCATTACCACCAACTGGGTGGTGGTGCCAAGCAAGTTTTTGCGCCAAGCCTTTGGCTGGGGCATTTTTCCCCTCCTGTTCTCGCTCGGTGCGGTCGGCGTTCATTTGGCGTTGCGGCGCATCGAACGGCCGTATTCTGTTGAACCAAGCCAAATTGTGGGATTTGAGATGGCATTGTTGGCATTGCTGCCACTAAGCCATCAGTGGGGCAGCTATACCCTGGCAGATGCCTATCGTGGCTCTGGTGGAGGACTGTTTGGCTGGGCATTAGCCGCCCCGCTGCTTGATTTTCTTGGTCCATTACTCACTGGACTGATCTACCTGTCATTTTTTATTTGGGGAATGGCTTTACTGACCCAATATCGGTGGGTAGATTTTCTGGAAGGGCTGTATCGGCTGGCTGACTGGCTAGAAAATTGGGGTGAAGAGATGACACCCCAGCCGCGAGTAACGGCCGTTTCTCCCCCCTCGCGCGCTCCCATTCCCATTCCCGTCCCAGTGCCCGTCATCATTGAAGAGGATGAGGAAGAAGATGAAGGTGGAGATGAGCCAGTCGGCCGGCGCAGTAAACGTCTGCCTCCCCTTTCCCTGCTCGACAAAGAGCAAGCCACCGCTGCCAACCCCGCTGAAGTTCAGCAGAAAAAGCAGATCATTGAGCAAACCCTGACTGATTTTGGCCTGCCAGCCACCATTCCCGACAGTGAAATTCGCCGTGGCCCGGCCGTCACCCAATTTGGCGTTGTTCCTGGCTATTCCCACCAGCAAATGCCCGATGGCACCGTGCGCGAGCAAAAAGTGCGTGTCGGCCAAATTCGCGCCATTCAGCGCGACCTAGCCCTAGCTCTCGCCACCCCCCGCCTGCGCGTCCAATCCCCCGTGCCAGGGCGTGGCGTAGTGGGTATCGAAGTCCCCAATGAAAGCGTGGCCGCCGTGCGGCTGCGAACCACCGTCACCGACCGCTCCTTCCTCAAGCTCAAATCGCCGCTGGCGGTGGCCTTGGGGCGGGACGTTTCTGGCGACCCTGTTGCCATTGATTTAGCCAAGCTGCCCCACCTGCTCATCGCTGGTACCACTGGCTCTGGTAAATCGGTTTGCATCAACGCCTTGGTCGCTTGTTTGGTCTTTAATAACCCACCAGAAAAGCTCAAACTGGTCATGATTGACCCCAAAAAGGTGGAACTCATTCGCTTCAACGGCCTGCCTCACATGATCGGCAATGTAGAAGTAGAGGCTGACCGCGCTGTGGGGGTGCTGCGCTGGCTAACGGCCGAAATGGATCGCCGCTATGAATTATTTACCAAAACCGGGGCACGCAACCTGAGCGGCTATAACCGCAAGGCAAGCAAGGGAACCCAGCTTCCCTACATGGCCGTCTTTATTGATGAACTGGCTGACCTGATGCACACTTATCCTGGCGATGTGGAGCGAACGCTATGCCGTTTGGCGCAGATGGCGCGGGCGACGGGGATCCATTTAGTGGTGGCAACACAGCGGCCGTCTACTGATGTTATCACCGGGTTAATCAAGGCCAACTTTCCCGCCCGTATTTCTTTTTCCGTTGCTTCCGGCATTGATTCCCGCGTCATTCTGGACAGTGTGGGGGCAGAACAACTTCTGGGCAAGGGGGATATGCTTTTTCTTTCGCCTGAAGCCAGTGCGCCGGCACGAATTCAAGGGGTATTTGCCAGCGACGGCGAAATTGAGCAGATTGTGGCGTTTTGGCAGCAGACGGCTCCCCCGTCGGAAACCAATGCCCCCCCCTGGGAAACGCTCATTGCCAAACACGCTCTGCTGGATGAAACCGACATGCTGCTGGAGGCGGCCATTGAGTTGGCGCAAAAGCAAGATTACCTGTCTACCTCGTTTTTGCAGCGGCGGCCTTCGGCTGGGCTACCCACGGGCAGCGCGGCTGATGGAGACGCTGCATGAGATGGGGCTGGTAGAAAATCCCAAACAAGGTGGCAAAACACGCCGTTCGTTGGTGGAAGAAGGGGATACGCCACTGGAAGATTTCTTGGCTGACCAAGAGTAAGATAACTCATTCTCGTGTGGGGAAAACAGGTATAATACAGGTATGGAACCTGTATGGTATTTGGGCACAATGGGGTACAGCTACGCACAGTGGCAGGGGCTGTTCTACCCTGATGGGCTGGCTTCGCGCTACTATTTGCCTTATTATGCTGAGCGGTTTGGGGCGGTGGAGATGGACTCGACATTTTACGGCACGCCACCGCTAGACAGGGTAGTGCGCTGGGGGCAGATGGTGCCGGAGGGGTTTCAGATTTGCCCCAAGGTGCCGCGAATGTTCACCCATGAGTTGGATTTGGCGGTGACAACGGCCGATATTTTGGCCTTTGTTGAGCGGATGCAATGCTTGGGCGACAACCTGGGGGCGGTTTTGCTGCAATTCCCGCCGTCGTTTGATGCCTCGCAGCGACCTAAGTTGGCGCATCTGCTGCGTCAGTTACCGGCCGAGGTGCGGTTTGCGGTGGAGTTTCGCCATCGGTCGTGGGAGGGGGAAGAAACGGCCGTTTTGCTCGCCAAACACAACATTTGCTGGTGTGCCACCGACTACATCCATTTGGAAAAGCGCATTCATCGCACCACCGATTTCCTATACCTGCGCTTTATTGGCCCACACGGCCAATTTGCCACCAAAGACCGGGAACTGATTGACAAAACCGATGACTTGGTGGCCTGGTGGCAGCAAATTGTACCCATGCAGCAGGACATAAAGCGTATTTACGGTTTTTTCAATAACGATTATGCTGGTTATTCACCGGCAACGTGTAATCGGTTTAAGCGCATTGTAGGGCTGCCGGAAAGTAGTATTCAAATTTGGCAGCAGGCACGTCTGTTTTAGCGTTCCAGCAGCTTGCTAGTTTACTTTCCGGGTTTGCAAGCGGTTCCTAGGGAGCGGCACACGGGTAGCCGATACCTGGCAGAACCGCCACATCGTGGTAATCATGGACACACAGAGAAATCGGCTAATCGCGTATGTGCTGAAATATACTTGGCCCTGGCCGCTGTTGGTAGGCGTATTGGGGCTGCTGCTGGGCGAGACATCGTCATGGCGTTTTTGGGGGGCGGTACTGTTGTCGTTTGGGGCAGGGCTAATTGCGGCTGTTTTTTTCATCAATCGTTTGATAGCTGAATTTACGAATAAGTTTGCTGATTTGCAGCAGATTGAGCAAACGCTAAACCGGCTACAGAATGAGCCATCGTTTGAGTTGGCGGGGCTGTCGGAGCAGGTGCAAGCGTTGGTGCAGAATCTGGAGCAGGCACGGGTGTCATCGGCCTATTTAGATAGTATTTTTCAGTCCATGATCAACACGTTTATGGTGGTGGCACCCAATGGCCGTATTCAGGAGGTGAACCCGGCAACGTGTGCCCTATTGGGATACACAGAAGAGGAATTGATTGAACGGCCGTTAGGCAGCATCCTCAACGCCCGTACCTTCCCCCTGCAAGATATTGGCCTAGTTGAATTGTTGGCAAACGCGCCGCTGCGGAACATTGAAGCTGCCTACATCGCCAGCCAAGGGCAAGAGATTCCCATCGTTTTTTCCAGTTCGGTGATTCGGGATGACCAAGGTCTGGTGACAGGCATTGTCTGCGTGGCGCAAGACATCACCGGGTTGAAGCAAACGCAAAAGGTACTGGGGCAGCGGGAAAAACAGTTCCGGCTCTTGTTTGATGAAGCTCCCATTGGCATGGCAATTGTTGACCTTAAGCGGACGTGTGTGCGGGTAAACCAGGCGTATTGCGAACTCTCTGGCTACTCGGAGTCAGAACTTTTAGAGGATTCGCTGGCAATGCCGGTGCATCCGGGGGACATGCCCAGCGTAGAGACAGAAGTGCAGCGGCTGCTGTCGGGACAGGTGGGGCAATTTTCACGGGAGGTGCGGTATCGCAATAAAGCAGGGCAGACTGTTTTTGTGCTGCTGCAAGGTGTACTGTTGCGTGATGGGCTGAATGAGCCGCATCAACTTTTGGCGCAGGCGGTTGATATTACGGAGCGAAAGCAGGCGGAGCAAGAACGCATTCAGATGACGAATTTGCTGCGACGGGCGGCGGCGTTGTCGGAACAAACGACGATGATTTTGGAGCCGATGATGCTGATGCAAACGGCCGTTTCTTTCATTCAGCGTCAATTTAACTTCTACCATGTTCACATTTTTCTGTTAGATGACAACCACGACGCGCTAGTTTTGCAAACCGGTTCTGGCGATGTCGGGCAAACCTTGCTCAATGAAGCGTTTGCTATTCCCATTGCCCATGAGCAAAGCGTGGTTGCCTGGGCGGCACGAAAGCAAGAGATGGTGATGATCAACAACGTTCACGCCTCACCCTACTATTTGCCCAACAAGCTGCTGCCTAGCACCGCCTCAGAGATTGCCATCCCCCTGGTCGTCCACGACCGACTGCTTGGCGTGCTGGACGTTCAAGACAGCCACGTAAACCGCTTTCGCCAGGCTGATGTGGATATTTTGCAAACGGTGGCTCGGCAAATTGCGATTAGCCTGCAAAACGCCCGGCTGTTTGCCAGCATCCAGCACAGCGAAGAACAGCTAAAGACCATGAACGAGGATCTAGCGCGGGCGGCACGGGCGAAAGACGAATTTCTTGCCAGCATGAGCCATGAGCTGCGTACCCCGCTGACCGGGATTTTGGGCAAGGCGGAGGTGCTACAAGAAGGGCTTTTTGGAACGCTTAATGAACGACAGCTTCACGCTGTGGGGCGCATTCAGGAGAGTGGCTATCAGCTTTTGGGCTTGATTAATACGGTGCTGGACATTGCCAAAATTGAAGCGGGAGAATTGGAGATTGATTTTAAGCAGGTGGATGTGGCAACCATTTGCCAGCGTAGTGTGGCGGCTGTGCAGGCACTGGCCGCTGCCAAAGGCCAAACAATTCAGCTATTGGTGGAGCCTGAAGCCTTGACCATTGCGGGTGATGAGCGGCGGTTGCAGCAATTGCTGGTTAGTTTGTTGAACAATGCGGTGAAGTTTACGCCAGAAATGGGGGAGTTGGGTGTTGAGGTTAGGCCAACTTTGGATGAGAGATTTGTGCGGCTGACGGTCTGGGATACCGGGATTGGGATTGATGAGGTGGGTATCCAGGAGCTATTCCAGTTGTTCCGGCAGTTGGATGGCAGTTTGTCGCGGCGGCACGGGGGTGCGGGGCTGGGATTGGCACTGGTTTACCGGCTGGCACGGCTGCACAATGGCGAGGTGGAAGTTTCGAGCGTGCCGGGTGTCGGCAGTCGGTTTACGGTGATTTTCCCCTGGCGGCGGGATAACGGTCTGTTGACCACGTTATCGGGACGCAAACGGCCGTTAATCTTGCTGGGCGAAGACCATACTGCCATTGTGGAGACGGTGGCCGCGTTGCTGCCCCGGCTGGGGTATGATTTGCTGGTTGCCAGAGATGGAGAAACGGCCGTTTCCCAAGCATTCCAGCATCAGCCAGACCTCATCTTAATGGATTTACACTTGCCACGTGTAGATGGGCTGAGCGCCATTCGCCGTATTCGACAGCAAAAACCGCTTGCTAAAACGCCGATTGTGCTGTTGACGGGGGCTGATATTGAGGAAGAGTGGGAAACGGCCGTTGATGCCGGCGCCAACTACCTGCTCCGCAAACCCTTTAAGATTAAACAACTCAGCGACGTTCTGGGTAAGGCAGTAAGCCACGATGAAACCGCTGTTCACTAGAATGGGGCGACACCGCCTAAAAGAGAGATAGTAAATCATGATAGAAACTGCCCGGGTCTGCATTGTAGATGATAACGTGATAGCCCGTGAAACCCTTGCTGATTTGTTATACCCGGAAAATTATGAGCTGCTGCTCATTGAAAGCGGGCTAAACCTGCTCGCCCAAATTGACAGCCTAAACCCCGATGTCATCTTGCTAGACGTGATGATGCCGGAGCTAAACGGGTTTGATGTATGCCAGCGGCTCAAAACTCATCCAAAATGGCAACATGTGCCCATTATTCTTGTCACGGCCCTGGACAGTAAGGATTCGCTGGTGCGCGGTTTGGATGCGGGTGCTGATGAATTTGTCTCTAAGCCGGTAAATGGTTCCGAATTACGGGCGCGGGTACGCTCTATGTTGCGCGTGAAGCAGCAATATGATGCCCTAAACG
>JAGQGA010000293.1 GCA_020432595.1 Anaerolineales bacterium
CGGCCAGCAAAAAAGGAAGCATGACCAGGGCAAACAGCAGAAAGGGGAAGAGGAGATAACGCCAGTTGCGGCTGTGCAGCAGGGCAATGGGCAGGGTAACGGCTCCGGTGAGCTTGACGAGCATAGCCGCGCCAATGGCAAGGGCTGAACGCACATGCTGCTGTCGCAGAAAAAAGAGGATGGAAACGGCAATAAAAAAGACGATGATGGATTCGTCCTGACGGCGGAGGATGGTGTTGCCAAAGGTGAGGGGGTTGAGAAGGAAAAAAACGGCCGTTTTATACCCCACCTCCCGCGTCTCCCCCATATAAAGCAGCACCAGTGCCGCAAACAGGTTAAACAGCGAAAAATAGAGCATGAACGACAGCGTTGACCAGGGGTTTAGATGTCCAAACCAGCCTGAAACCACACTAGGCACAATCAGCAACAGGTTGGTTAGCGGCGGCGTAGTGGTAAACACATCCCGATACAGCACCCCTCCATTCAGAATCGTCTCTGTGCGAGCTAACCACGGATCGGCAAAACGAGGTTGCTCGATTGTTCCGTAATATCCCTTAGGTGCATGAAAAAAGTAGGCAATACCTAAATAAAAAGCCACCAGCAAGACAGAGAGAACAAGCAGACGACCCTCATATGAGGCGAAACGTTTTTTCACGGTTATACGCCTCTGGGAAGAGGGCAAAGCCCCCTTCCCAGAAAACAACTACAACTTTTTAGGGCAAATTTGTGGCGCCAAAGTAATCAAAATGTGGTTCCGCGCCTGAATACTCGTCAGTTGCGGCCAAAACCCCAAAATAACGATCACCAAGATAGGTCGCATCATTAACAGTGGCTTCAACTTCTCCATTAATCCGAATCACAATCTCACCATCGTCATGGACTTCTACAGTCCACGTGTTCCAGTCATTCGGATTTACCGATACCTCGTTGTAATCAACCAATGTCACACCTCGGCCGGCATTATCTCGCGGATCGTGGCTATCAATACGCTTCAAGTTCATCCGTAAACTGTTCGTTGAACCATGCCAGATAACCAACAACCGATAGTAATGATTGAAGCAAGTCCAATAATCTGCTACAGGACAGGGCAAACCATTCCAATCAGCACCAAAAATAAGACCATAAGCGTGCAAATTGTCTACACCCGAATCAAACTTCACCCGCGTGCTCAATTTATAGGAACCTGTAGGTGCTTGAACCAGTGGTGAGGCAATCGCGTAATCCCAACGTCCACGAATCTTAACGACAAGCTCGTTATTCTCATAGTAGCTGGCATTGTTCACATCATCAGTATCTTGCCGCCGAATCGCCCAGCCGCTATTGCCCGACGAAAAGTCGTCATAATAATCAACAACAATGCAGCGGGCGTTAGACCAAATACTTGGGATGTCGTTGGCAAATGCCCGCACCTGGTAACAGTAGCTGTTATTAATGGAAGCCGGCATCGAAAAGGCGTAGTTGGTCGTCGTCGTGTTGTAGAACAAGGGTGATTCAAAGTTGGTGTTTGGTGCCTCACGAACCTCGTAGCGGGTAATATCAGGGGCTGGCTGAGTCCAGGTTGCCGTCCAGCTATTTTCCGAGGAGGAGCGGGTCAGAGGCTGCAAAATGGGGGTAGGCACCGCTTTATAAGCAATGGGCAAATACGTGGTATAGGTATTGGCTTGGGCAGCCAGATGGGGGGTGAAAAACAAGATCGAGAGTAAAAGCATAAAACCGCCTGCCCCAATCTTGACAAGCTGTTTAACAGGTTGAAACGAACTTTCCATATTCTTCCTCCAAACAAATCCTGGTTCTGCAAAATGTAGACGCTGTATCACGCCGGGTGGCGGCTATACAGTAAAAAAGTGCCCTTCATATGACCATAAGGGGCACTCTTTGATGCCTTTTTCGCAAAGAACCGTTTCCTATTAACGTTAAATTTGAGACTTTCGCCAAAACCGCTATGGCTTGGCAATGTCAGTAGATTCTACCGTGTTGGGTTTTTCTGTCAATGCCACGCTATCGAGGGTGATCAAGTTATGTTCCATGTTCGGCACTGACAGCCGTTCCTGCGTTATTAGATTGTACATACCGGTCACAAGGGTGTAGCTGCCCAGCGGCGTTTCGGCAGGGATGGGGATAATGTGGGGATCGGCAATGATTTGGCCGGGTTCCCAATGCGTGGTAGGGGTGATGTTACATTCGGGTGCGCCATCGTGCTGGGCGTAGAGGGTGCCATCTTGCAGCAGGTGGGCGAAGGTTTGGTAGTTTTGGTCAAAGGGAGTGAGGGCTTGCCAGTAGAGGACGACGGTGAGTGTGCCGCTGGGGTGGGCGTTGGTTTGGTCAATGTCGTAGCCGAGGAATTGTACCTGTTGGTCGCCAAGGATGAGTGAGAAGGGGTGGGAAACGGCCGTTTCTGCTCCCCCCTCTCCCCTTCCCACCATCTCCTCCGGCGTGCGCCACTGCCGAAAGGTTGTTGCCTCTATCGTTTCTACTTGGTCGGCGGGCTGGCGGGTGTAGATTTTGAGGGAAGAACGGCCGTTTACCGTCACCTCATACTGCTGATGCAGCCCTGCCACAAACGCCGCATCATACGGCATCTCATCCTGCACCTGCTGCGCCAAAATAAACGTTTCCGCATTTTGGCAGTAGGTGTGGGGCGCATCGGCCAGATAAAACTGCGTCACCTCCTCTTCCTCGTTGCTGCCATAGGGCCAGGCCAGCGGCAGTGCCGCCACCGCCCGCCACCCTGCCTGGTGGGGAAAACCAAACACCCCATACAGCGGCGGCTCATCCCAGGTGGTGGGGTAAAACGGGGGGCGGTTTTCCGCCCAGGTGCGTTGACGTTCGGGGGTCACATCCACAAACATGAGAATGACGTAGAGGGTGGAGATAGCGATGAAGAGGGTGAAAACGGCCGTTTGTAAATAGGACGCGGACAAACGCGGACGAACGCGGACGAATTGCCACAGATAATCTGCCCCTAGCGCAGCCAAGATGCTGGCCGCCGGAAAAAAGGTGTAGATGTGGGTGCGGGGGTCAATGACGACCAGGGTGTAGAACAGCAGTGGGACGAGGAAGGCGAGCAAAACGGCCGTTTTTTCCCACCCCCGCTGCCAAAACCACGCCCCAACGAGCAGCAGCAGCAGCAGCCCCACCGTGTAGTAAAGGCTGTTGTAGAAGGTAATCATTTGCCAGACGGCCGGCCCGCTCCAGTTCAGCCAACTGCCCTCGTTTCCCCCTTGCAGCCGCCCCACCAGCAAATAGCTGCCGGTGCGGGCAAAGTTGGGGTTGAGCAAAAACGGCACGTAAAACAGCCCCAAGCAGACCGCGCCAACCAGCACCCCCTTGCCCCACGCCGCCCAATCGAGCTGGTGCAGCGGCCACAGGCGGGGCCACAGCAGCCAGACAATGGCGGGAACGACCAGCACGGCATCGTAATGCGCCAGCAGCCCCCCGGCCAAAAACGCCGCCACCAGCAGTAAATCCCGCTGCCGGCCGTCTTGCCGGTAACGGTCGGCGTGGAGCAACGCCAAGCTGCCCCACAGCATAACCAGGCTTTGGTATTGGATGATGCGGCCAAAGGCGATGGTGAAGCCGTTGATAGCCAGCAGCAGCCCGGCAAGGAGGGCGACGCGGCGGCCAAACCAGCGGTGAGCGAGGGCCATAACGGCCGTTATGGCCGCCACATTCGCCAGCAAAAACGGCAGCCGCGCCCAAAACTCGGTGATGGTGCCGCTGCTGCCCCAGGTCAACAGCGGCAACAAAATCTCCACTGGCCCCTTTTGATGCAGCCATAGTTCGGCATCGTCCCCCAGCAGTGCCGCCGCCGCCCGCATTAAAATGATCCCCTCATCCCCCTGGAACTCTTTGTAGCCTAAATTGACGAGCCGCAGCAGTACCGCGCTAATTAAAAGCAATGGCAACGCGGATAACCCAGGTTTGAATGGATTCTCGCGGATTTTTTTCGCACTTACCCGTAAAAATCCGCCTCGATCCACGTCATCCGCGCTGCCATTTTCTTCTCCGCGTTCGTCCGCGTTTGTCCGTGTCCCAATGAACAGAGGCAACAGAGCCAACAGCACGCCTAATGTCAGCACACCCCAGCGCGGCATGGGGCCGGGCAGGTAGTGGAAAAGGAGGGCGGCGATGATGGCGAGCAAGAAGGTGAGACCAACGGCCGTTAACGGCCGTTCTTCCTGGAAAATGGGACGCGGACGAACACGGACAAACACGGATGAATCTGCGGAATCTTTGCTTTGCCCGCGTCGTGGTGTGTTGTTATCCCCCAACCTTGCCCAGGCCAGAGCTGGCAGCACCCACCACAGCAAAAAGGCCGCTGCCTGCTGCGCGTCTCCTTGGGGGAGAAACCAGAGCAAAACGGCCGTTATGCCAATCACCAAAATCCACCAAACACATCGTTGCATGGGGCAATTGTAGCCAACTTTGGGGATGGTTGCCTAATTTCCGAGACCTCAGAGGTTTCAGAAAACCTCTGAGGTCTGGATTTTCTAAGCCAACAGTTGAACATCTCTGGCAAACACCGTAAGATCAGCACCCTATGGTCAAAAGCCACCACGAAATTATCCGCGTTCGTCCGCGTTTGTCCGCGTCCCATTTGTGGCTGCTGGCATTAACGGCCGTTCCCCTCCTCCTCACCCTGGCTTGGGGGCCTCATTTTGCTGACGACACCTACCGCCTACTGGCCGCCGCGCAGGGGTTTGGGCTGTCGCTTCGTCCATCGCTGCTGGGCTGGGGCGTACTGCGGCTGCTGGCACGGATGGGCGCAGATTTGGCGTGGTGGTCGCTGCTGGGCAGCGGGCTGGGCTGGGGATTAACGGCCGTTTTTCTCCACCTCGCCATCCAGCAGCGAAGCCCACAAACGGCCGTTCTTGCCCCGCTGCTGCTGGCCTTTGCCCCCGTTTTTTTGCCTGCGCTGGGAACGGCCGTTATTGGGGCCGTGGCACTAGGCTGGCTGGCAATTTGGCTGGGGGAGCGAGGGGCATGGGGGTGGCAAACGGCCGTTTTGTGCTTGCTGCCATTTGTTTATTTTGACTTGGCAATGGTGGTGCTGCTGGTGCTGCTGTGGGGATGGTGCTGGTGGCAAACGGGACAAATGTCGCTGCGGGCGGGCGGGCTGCTGCTGGTCGCCATCACAGCCGCTACCGCTGCCCAGTTGGCGTGGCGACAGCCGATAGCTCTTGGCAATGGGCAATGGTGGGCGGCATGGCGGCAGCTTGTGGCCGAAAATGAGCTGTTTTGGCTGCTGCCGCTGCTGTTTGGGGCAGGTCTGTGGCGGCAAAGGGGTCACGTGGTCGCCGCTTGGGGTGCGTTGGGGCTGTTGTTTGGTGGGGCGATGGCGGTGCTGGTATTTTACTGCACGGCGTTGTTTTTGGGACACGGAAGGACGCGGAAGGACACGGAGCGGGTTTGGGAAGTGGGGGCACTGTTTTTGCTGTTGCTGTTGGCGGGGGGGCAGGTGATTTGGTGGGTGGGGCGATGGCAAGAACGGCCGTTTGCCATCTATGAAATTGAAAACGAGGCGGCGGCGTGGCTGCACGACCACACGGCGCAGTCGGCCACGGTGGCGGCTCCGGCGCGGGTGGGATATTTGGCAAAACGGCCGTTGGCTGCCGCCAGCCAGCAGCCCGATTATGTGGTGGTGCTGCGAACGCTGGAAGCCGACCAATTGCGGCGGCAGGCGGCGTTTCAGGAAAATTACGAGGCGGTGGCCGTGTTTGCCACCCCGTATGATTCGGCCGCACCGCTGACGGTGTGGGGGCTGCGGCAGACGGTCTATGGGCTGGGTGCGGGGCAGCCGCTGAATGTGGTCGTGCCAGAAACGGCCGTTATCGTCGGCTCCCAACTGGGACAGCTTGCGCCGGGTGAACCGTTGACTGTGACGCTGTGGGCGCGGGCAGAACGGCCGTTTGCCGTGCAATTGCGGCTCATTTCCCCCGACGGACAGGAATGGGCCAGCAGCCAAACCATGCTGCCCGTTTGGGCCGGCACGGCCGCGCAAACCATCCTCCTGCCCACCCCCGCCGACCTGCCGCACGGGGCGTATCTGGTCAACTTTTCCCTGCTGGAACCAGAAAGCAGCGATTTGCTGGCGCTCTATCGCAACGACGATTTTAACCCACTGGATCGGGTGGGGCTGGGGAGCGTGGCGGTGGCGTGGGCAAAGACGGCCCCATGCGACACGCCGACCACAGACGACGAACCACAGACGGCCAGCGACGATTGTGGTCTGTCGTCCGTCGTCCGTCGTCTCCAAACCGAAAATTTAACCTTCGTGCCTATTCAAGCCAATTTCGGCAACCAAATTACCCTGTTGGGCTATGCGCTCAACGACAATTTTGCGCGTGGCGGCGAACCGCTGCGGCTGACGCTTTTCTGGGAAGGGCAACGCTCCCCCGACAACAACTATGTGGTCTTTGTCCATCTGCTGGACGAGGCGGGGCAGTTGGTGACGAATCATGATGGGGTGCCGGTAAACGGCCGTTATCCCACCACCGCCTTCCGCCCCGGCGACATTGTGGCCGATGAACACCCGCTGCTGCTGGACGGCGGGCTGGCGGCGGGGAGCTACCGGCTGGCGGTGGGGCTGTATTTGCCGGAAACGGGGGAGCGGCTGCCGGTGTGGGGGGCGGATGGGGTGGAGATGGTGGGTGGGGTGGTGGAATTAACGGCCGTTGAGATTCCATTTAACTAGCAACTTGTCGGACTCGTAAGAATAGTAGCGCGGATAACGGGGATTTTGGCGGATTTACACGGATACTTTTGTTTGATCCACGAAAATCCGCTCCGATCCACGTTGCCATTTTTTGCCAACAAG
>JAGQGA010000294.1 GCA_020432595.1 Anaerolineales bacterium
AGCTGGGAGCGTGTTTCTGGCATTACCGGCACATAGGCCACGTGATCAGCCACATTCCGCGCCAGCAGTTCCTGCACTTGGCGGCTGATCAACGACATACGAGCAGCTTCACTGACCAACGTCGGTTCAGCCAGCGGCACCTGGCGCAAATGGGCAAACTGCGACTGATGCAGCGGGTAAAAGCGCAGCGAGGCGGTCGTCATCTCCAAGCGCCGTTCTTTCTCGTCATAGAGCAGCACATACGGTTTGAGCTGTGGAAAACGGGAATCCAAACGAACCAGAATGGCTTCTAACACCGTTTCAATCTCTAGTGCTGTTCCTACAATTTCGGCAATTTCACCAATGACAGCCAGCCGCTCTTTTTCCCGCAAGGCTTCTTCCAGGTGGGCGGCATCACGTACCGAAGCGGTGACAACCTGCGCCAGCAGGGCAAACAAATATTTTTCCTGCCGCGTAAACTGATGAGGGGAACGGTAGTTCAGAAACATGGCACCTACCAGGTCATCGTTAAAGCACAGGGGAAAAGCGGCCGTTGAACGTACCCGTTCCCGTTGGGCAAAACTGGTATGCAAACGTGGCTCGTTGATCACCGACTCCGCCCAAATCGGCCCATCTGACTGCATGACTTTCCAGACGGCATTATCTTTGTCATACAGCTTGTCCACCACGGCTGCCTCATTGAGGAGCCCAAAGTTTGGTCCCAGAATCATCTCCTCGCTGCGCGGCAGCCGATACCAAATAGTGAGGCAGGATAGTTCGGGGAAGGTTTCGCGCAGCACCGTCACAATGGAGGCCAGTGTTTCCTGCAATCCCGTTGGCTCAGTAACGGCACTCATAGCCCGCAACACGCTGTGCAGTTGCTCCTGACGCTGCACATTGCTGAGTGCCAGCCCAGCCACATGTGCCAACCGCTCCCCAGCCGCTTTTTCAGCCTCGCCAAATGCGGCCACAATGTCGGATTCGATATTGAGCACACCAATGACCACATCCCCAGCCTTGATCGGTATGTCCAGTTCAGCGCGGGTTTTAGCGGTAGGCGAACCAGCTACGTAATGGTGGCACCACGGCTCCTGGGCTACATCTGGAATCAGCAGCGTCTTGCCAGTCTGGAAAACGTGGCCGACCAAACCGGGGTTGCCATTGACTATGTGGTTTTCAGTGAGAATGCCGCCGTGGCGCAAAATAAATTGATACCACATGGGGCGAGGAGGATGCTGGTAATTGCCGCCGGTTTGCCACTGATGCAAAAAGAGGTTGATGCGAGTTTGCGGCTGATGGAGCAAGAGGGCGGTTGCGCCCAGCAAGGCACGAATGACTTTGGTTTCGGTCAAGTCGGGTACGAGGGCTTCTTGCAAAACGTTGCTGAGGATGGAGAGTTCGTGGGCTTGGACTTCGGTGGCGGTTTGCGCCTGGCGCAAATCGGCCTGGACGGATTGAGCGGCGCGGGTTGTTTGAATGGCAACGGCCGTTAAACTGGCAAAAAGCTGCACTTCCTTGGTTTGGGTTGGGCCAAAATGATGCGGCTGCCGGTATAGAAAATACAATGCCCCCAGCAGCCGGCCGCTGCCCAGCTCATGAATCGGTGTCGCCACCAGCCCACGCAATTGCAGTTCCGTGAGGTGCGGATGCTCGGCCAAAAGGCAACCGCCATAGGATTGCTCATGAGCTTGAATATCATCCACCAGCAGCAGCCCGGAACGGAGAATATGTTCGGTTAGCCCATTTTGGCGCGGTGGCTTCATGACAAACGGCCGTTTTTCCCCATCCACACACACCGAATTGTCTAAATCGAAGATAAACGGCCGTTCCTCCAACAACAGCGGGTTTATCACCACAAAATCCGCCCCCGAAATCGCTTGCGCCGCCGTTGCAATCTCCAGCAGCGTCTCTTGCAGCGAAAATCGCGCCGCCTGCGCCATCACCGAATGTCCCACGCTGAGCAGTGCATCCCGCGTCTGCCGCTCACGCAAATATTGCAGCGTCAACATCGCTTGCGTCAACAGCGGCTGCAAATAAGCCAGCGACTTTAGGCGCAGCGGCTTCGCATTATGAATATTGTCTACCACAACTACCCCCACCACCTCCCCACCCCGGCGCAGCGGCTCCACTGCATAATCCGCCACCCCAAACTCCCTCACAAATGCTGTAGGCAAATGCGTCCAAACCTGGTCACGTCCCACCACCACGCCCGTTTGCGTTGCCATCACCTCATAAAACGCCCCTAAGTCAGCCGAGCATGGCAAAGAAAAGTGCGCCGCCTTTGCTTGCAGTGGCAGTTCGGGCAGATCGTTTGCCCGCAGCCGTTGCAAATAATCATCAAACGTAACGCCCTCTGCCACATCTCGCTCCCAATCCGCACGCGCCAGTGCCGCATCCAAGTGTCCAATCCCCCAAACCCCCTGCAAACGGTTGGCACGCGGCTCAAACATCAGCACCATCACCCGGTTAAACCGCAGACCATAGCTCGCTGTCACCACTGTTAATACAGCGTGCCACAGCCATTGCTCATTTTCCTCCGCCAGCGTCATAATCTCCTGGCTCACCTGGTGCAAAATCGCCAACTGCTCGTTGTCCAACCTTTCCCGCTCCCGCACCTGCGCCGACTGAATGGCTCCAGCAATTAGATCAGACACCTGGTTTAACAGCAGCCAATCATCACGGTCATAGATCCCCTCTTCGTCATGGCTTTGCAGCACCACAGCCCCAATCGCCTGCTCATCCATACGCAGCACCGACCCCATCCACGATTTGGCCGCCGCCTGTAACGTCAGCCCGTGTTCCTGGCAATAACGTGACGACCCCGTGGACAGCACCAGCCCCTTGCTTCGCTTGATGATATGGCCGATTAAGCCACAGTGGTCAACAACCCGGTCTTGCAAAACAATGGCATGGTCTTTAACCTCTAATCGCGTTTCCAGCAACCCACTTTCCGGGTCAACCAGCGCAACCATAAAATTACCCACATCCATCAGCCGACCCACTTGCTCACGCACAGCCTGCAGCAGCTTGGGCAAATCATCCAGTGCCGACCGTTCCACCACTTTTTTGCCAATATGGAACAAGATGTTCATCTCGGCGCGTTTGCGCTGCTCAATTTGGTACAGTTCGGCTCGCTCCAGCGCGGCGGCGGCGTGCCGCCCCAGCATAGAAAGCATCTGCACATGGTCTGGGTCCAGTTTGATGATTTTGGTCACGTTGTCCAAAACCAGCATTCCCATACAGCGGTCATCGCCTGTTCGCAGGGGGACACAGATCCAAGGGCCATTGGGTGGAGGGAATAACGGCCGTTCTACCACCCGCTCCAAATACCACGGCCCTAGTTCCAGCCCCATAAAGGTTTGCGGCTCACTGGCCGCCACCACCCGCTGGGCATAAACCGATTCGGCCAACGGTAACGCGATGGGATGGTCAAACTGGCTAACACCGCCAAACTGCAAACTCAGCAAATGGGTGTTTTCCGGGCACAGCCGCCACACACGCACCCGCTCATAGCCAAGCTGCAGCCCACCGGCCACCAAATGCTGGGCAACTTCGTCCGCAATCAGGGATTGCTGAATTTCCTGTGAAATCCCGTTCAAAATATGCAGCCAGTCGCGTTCATATTTCATGCGCTGATGTTCGACAACGGTTCGCAAGATCCAAATCAGTTCTTCGGTATCAAAGGGCTTGGTTAAAAAGCGGTAGGCACCAGACTGAATGGCGCGTAAGCCACTCTCCAAATCGTTCAGGCCGGTAAAGATAATGGCATCGGCTCGCGGGTTGAACGCGCAAAGCTGCTCCATGACGGTGATACCATCTGGCCCTGGCCCCAGCCGCTGGTCAATGAGAAAGATGTGGAAGGGTTCATCGCTGTTTTGCACCTGGTCAACGGCCGTTTCTGCCGTCTCAACATACACAATGTCACAGGGAAACGGCCGTTCGCGCCACAGCCGATCCCGCAACGTCTGCCCAAACAAAGGGTCATCATCCAAAATCAAAATCCGTACCATTGTCCACCTTCCCTCTAAACGGGACGCAGATTTACCCGATAGGCCTGATTTATCTTCTCTGATCAGGAAACTCAGGTAAATCAGCGTCCTATTTCCTTTCCCCTCAAATCGTCAGCGGCAGTTCCAGGGCAAAGGTCGAACCCCAGAGCAGATAGCTTTCGGCCACATACACCCGCCCGCCCATGGCCGCCGCCAAACTGCGGGTAATATACAGCCCCAGCCCACTGCCATCTTCGCGCCCTCGCGTAAACCCCAGCTCAAAAATCCGATCCCACAGCCCCCGGTGAATACCAGGGCCGTCGTCCTCCACAAAAATAGCAATCACCTGCTGCCCCTGCCGTTCCTTCATTTGCAGCCACACCTGCACCTGCCCTCCCACCCCTGGCCGTACCGAGGCAATCTGCTGAATGGCATTGAGCAGCAAATTGAGCAGCACCTGCTGCACCTGCGCCACCTGTGCCCGCGTAAACAGCAGTTGTGGCGGTGGTTGCACCTGCAAAACCACGTGCGCCCGGTCGGCCGTATCGCGCACCATCTCCACCGCCTCTGCCACCAAATCATCCAGCCGCAGCAGTTGTGACTGCCCTTGGATGGTAATATGGCTAAACAGCCGCGCCGTTTTAACCAAATTTCGCACCCCCTGCGCCAAATTCGTCAGCCGGTCCCCAGCCTGCACCAGTTCTTGCCCCGCTTCCGGCTTGCCCAGTGCTGCTTGCAGCGCATCGCACTGATATTGCAGTTCCTCTAAGGCAAAACCGATGGGGCTAAGCTGATGGTTGATCTCATGCACTAAGGCTCGCGTCAGGTTGCCCAACAGCGCCAGCCGCTGCATCTCCACTGTCTGCGTTTGCAGCTTTTGCTGGTTGAGCAGGGCGGCAATTGTTTCGCTGGCAAAGTGCAGAAGGTCGTCGGTAACGGCCGTTAATCCCCCCGCCTGCCCGCCAAACACAAACAGCCCATACGCCATCGCCCCATCCTCGGTGGCAATGGGCACCCCCAGACAGCAGCCAAACGGCAAAAGCAGCCGCAAATAGCGCAGCCTGCTCCCCGCCTGCTCCACATCCACCAGCCGCAGCCATGCCCCATCCTCCGCCACATCGCGCACCGGGCTGTAAACCAGGTCGGCCACCGCCTCCAACCGCAGGCGCGGTTTGCCCACCTCGGCCAGCACGCTCACCTGCCGCTGCGCCTTATCCAGAGCAAACAGCGCCACCTTGCTCACCCCCGGCAGTGCCGCCAAGCGCTGCAGCGGCTGTGCCAGCAGGCGTGTTTGTGGTGACAGCGTGGCCGGAGCGGCAGGCAAGGATGGTTTGGCTACTTCGGGCACCGAAAGGGGTTTGTCTTCAAGACCAAGCAAGATCAGCAGCAAATCTTCCGGCAGCAGCGGCTTGATGAGCAGCGACACGCCGGCCGCCCGTAGCTGCGCCAGTTCGGTTGGATACTCACTGGCTCGCGCCCAGTCAGTCATCACCACGCCCCGCGTGTGCGGGTAGCGGTGCAACATTTCCGACATGGCCGTTAAGCCATCCATGCCCGGCAGCCCAATATCGGTGATGATGAGATCCAACGGCCGTTTTTCCAACGCCGCCAACGCACTCTCCGCACAACCAAAGGCCACCACCCGCTGGTTCACCCGCTCCAGCCACTGCTTTAACACGCCGCGCTGCACCGGGTCATCTTCGATAATGCCAATGGCAAAGGTTTGGGTTTGCTGCAAAAGCAGTTCAAGGGGAAGGTCACTAAACGGGGAATGAAAATCGGAGGGAGTGCTGCTGGAGGCGGGAGGAGAGGCAGAAACGGCCGTTTGCCATCGCTGCGCCACGGCGGCGGCCAGACTCAACTGCAACCTTCGTCGTCGCACCTGGATGGACTCAATGACAACCTGCACCTGGTCGCCCGGCCAAAACAGCTCCGTCAGGTCGCCCTGTGCCCAGGCGGGCAGCCGCGACCGGTGCAGCAGCCCGGTTACATCCAGCTCTAGCTCCACAAACACCCCATACGGCTGGATGCCCGTCACCACCCCTTTCACCCGCTGCCCCGGCCGGTAGCGGCTTGCCAGCGTGCGCCAGGGGTCATCGTGCGCCAGTCGCTGGCTCAGTTCATAGGTGCCATCGTCGCGCCGCCCCAGCACCACCACGTCCAGGCATTGACCGATTGTGTAATGGGTGTTGAAAAAACGGCCGTTTTCCACCGGCCATCCTAGCTCCCGCTCCCGAATGATCCCCCGCTGTTGCCCGGCCAGCTTTACCAACAGGCCAAATGGCAAGACACGCTGCACCGTCGCCATGACCGATGCGCCCAGCGCCAAGGCTAACTTTTGCTCGTTCATAACCGGATCTCCTAACCTCTTTAAGGACAAGCAAAGCGTTTTTTATTCAGTTGGGGATACTTCTCTCTTCTCACAAAAAACCAGCAAGTCAATTTCTGGCTATCAAACCCCAATCATAACCACAATTTATGAGAGAAACGTTACAACAACGTGCCAATTTGTTGGCAAAACAGTTACAGAACCCGGCAGAGATGATGCCTAAAGCCCTCAATGTCTAACAGACTGGCAGACCATTTCACGCAAAGCCGCTAAAACGCAAAGAAAAATGCCCCATCTTGGCAACTGTGCGTCTTGGCCTGATCTTACTGTTGGGCGGCTAATCTGTCCGTCAGCCGATAGATTTGCTGCCGGATGAGAAACGCTTCCGGGGCGGTGGCAAGACGGGGCTGGCCGCCAAACTGGATGACGGCGGGGGTGAAGGCCAGTTGGCACACGCCGGTTTTACTGAGCCAGAAGTGAAAAACGGCCGTTTCCGGTGGCCCATCAATCTCAAAAG